>JBOHAK010000451.1:0-10252 GCA_050697795.1 Gaiellaceae bacterium | reverse complement strand
CTCCAGCGCCCGCCGGAGCAACTCGGCCCGACCGGGCGTCTGATCGGGCAGCGTCAAAGCCACCTCCAGCATCGTCCCGTACGTCTCCGAGAAGACGATGTACTGGCCGGGCGGCTCGCCGCCGAAGTTGTCCCAGTCCTGGAACAAACGCCTGTACGGCTCGCCCAGCTCCGGAAGCACGTCGACGAGATCTTCATGCACCGTTCGATAGCGCAGCTCGTCCATACCCGGACGGTATCCATGCGGACGCCGGGAGCGCCCCAGCCTCATGGCTGAGGCAAGCGGCCGTTTGCTTAGCAGATCCTTAGCAGCGGCTTGGCGACGTCGTCCGGCCGGCTAACGAACTGTCCTATTTCCAGCGACTTTCCGATGGAGCGTACCGGGATCGAACCGGTGACCTCCGGCTTGCAAAGCCGGCGCTCTCCCAGCTGAGCTAACGCCCCGCGCTTCGGCTCAGTGTAGTCGGCGCCCGGGTCAGTCTTCGACGACGAGGTGCGTGACCGGGAGAGAGAAGCGCCGGAGCGCCTCCGCGGCGGCGCCCTCCTCGAGCCAGCCGGCGTCGTCGTCGGGGCGCGTCACGAGCAGGAGCTCGTCGGCGGGGAAGGTGCGAAGCGCGTCCTCGATCGCCTGAACAGGGTCGCTGTCCCCGACCTCGGCCTCGACTCCTTCGGCCTCGGGCGCCACCGCGTCCTCGACGGCGGCCGCCCGCTGGGCGGCCTCGCGGCGCGCCTGGTCCTCGTCGGTGGCGAGCCAGTCCAGCGGGGACAGGTCCGAGGCCGTCGCGACGACCCGGAGCTCGGCCTCCTCGCCGGCCGCGTGCTCGCGCACGCGCTCACGCAGGGCGTCGCCCTCCACGGGAGCGGTCGTGACGACGAGGATCCGACGGGACACGAGCGACCTCTACCCGGCCGTGGGCAGAGTGGAAACCCGACGTGCCCCCGGGGGGAACCGCAGGCCGGCTAGTCGCCCCAGTCGAAGTCGCGGGACCTGCCCCAGAGCGTGTCCTCGGGGTCGGCGGCGGCGGGCGGGTCCGTGTCCTCGCCGGGCCAGGCGAGCACCTTGCTCGGCTCGAGCTCGGGCTCCTGCCCGCTCAGCGTGTCCTCGATCCGCGCCTGCTCCTCGGTCTTGAAAAGGGGATGGTTGACGAACGGATCCTCGACGCGATAGCGGTCGATGGGCATGTTCCCGTTGAGCTGGGAGTTGCGCCGCTTCAGCTCGAGATGATCCTCGATGATTCGGGCGAACGTGTTGTCCTTGTCAATACTCACTCGCACCTCCGAGTCGGGGGACGGGGGTCCGGGCACGGCGCCGGATTGTAAACAACTGGCGGTATTTGCGTTTTACGCTAATCGCGGACGCGGACGATAGTACCGGCGCCGGCGGAGACGACGCAGTTCTTCCCGGCGTGCTTCGCCTGGTAGAGCGCATCGTCCGCCGCGGCGAAAAGCGCGGCCGGGGTCGCCGCCGCCGGGAAGGACGCCACGCCGAAGCTCGCCGTGACGGCCACGAGCGAGCCGGGCTGCGTGGTCATCGGCCGCGAGGCGAGGGCGCGACGGAGCCGCTCTGCCAGGTTGTGCGCGCCCTCGATGTCGGTCTGGGGCAGGAGGACGGCGAACTCCTCGCCGCCGTAGCGTGAGGGCAGGTCGATCTCGCGCACCGTCTCGCGCAGGATGGCCGCGAAGGTACGGAGGACGTCGTCGCCCGCCTGGTGCCCGTAGCGATCGTTCACCTGCTTGAAGTCGTCCAGGTCGGCGAGGATGAGCGCCAGCTCCCCGCCGAAGCGCTCGGCCCGCGAGATCTCGGCCTCGAGCGCCTCCTCGAAGTGGCGCCGGTTGGGAAGCTCGGTGAGCCCGTCGGTGTTCGCCTGGCGCTCGACGAGGCGGTGGAGACGCGCGTTCTCGAGGGCGACCGAGGCTTGCGAGCCGAGCCAGTGCGCCAGCTCCCGCGCCTCGTCGCTGAAGTCCATGTCGCGGGGCGTGAGGTAGAGGACGCCGCTCTCGCGCCCCTCAGGGCCCAGCGGGATGACGAGCGGCCGGCCGCCCTCGTCCGGGTCGCCGTCGCGCGCGATCTCCTTCCCGTCCACGACGAGGCGGCCCCCGGCCGCGCCGGTCGCCTCGACGGTGCTGCCCACGATGACCGGGAGGAGCGCGTAGGGATCGTGCGTGGCCGCGAGCGCCTCGCCGAAGCGCGCGACGGCGTCTCGCACCCGCCCCCGCTCCGCGGCGAGCTCCTCGATGCGCGCCTCTAGCTGCGCCGCCATCTGGTTGAACGCGCGACCGAGGTCGCCGAACTCGTCGCGGCCCCGGTCGGGGACCCGCCGCTCGAAGCGGCCGCGGGCGACCGCGCCGGCGGCGTCGGCGAGCTCGCGAAGGGAGCGGACGATCGTGCGCCCGAGCGCGTAGGCGAGGATCCCGACCGCGACCATGGCGACGATCGAGAAGAGCAGGAACCGCTCGCGCAGGTTTCCGGTCGCCTCGGCGATGGCAGCGCGCGGGGTCAGGCCGACCAGCGTGACGGGCGGACGTCCGCGCGCCTGCTCGCCGGCCAGGAGGTCGATGCGGACCGCGCGGTAGCTGACTCCGTCGACGTCGACGTAGCGGGGACGCTCGTGCGGGACGTTCGCCTCGCTCGCGAGCGCGGTCGGCGCGATGACGCGGCCGTCCGCCACGAGGGCGAAGAGGTCGCCGTCGTCCAGGGCCGCCTTCTTTCCGAGGGCTCTCAGCAGCGTGTCGTTGAACGGCACGTGCGCGACGACGGTACCGATCTGCGGCCCGCCCGGCGAGCGCACGACCTCGGCCTCGCGCCGGACGTCGAACGGCCCCGGCTCGTCGCCCGCGATCAACTCGCCGCTGCGCGAGTAGAAGGCGACACTTTCGATCTCGCGCGACGTCCGGACGAGCCTCGAGCGATCCGACCTGGCGAGCGCGCGCTGCACCTGCGTCGCGCGCGCGAGCGAGTTCGCCCGCTGAACGGCGTCCTCGACCTGCTCCCTGTAGTCGGCCTGCGCGACCCTGACGGCCGTGCTCAGCCGCGCGTCCGCCGCTCCGGTCTCGCCGCGTTCCGCCACCTCGCCGAACGCCCACGTCGCCGCGAGGAGCGGGAACAGCGCGAGGAGCATGAAATAGATGACGAGACGGAGCTTGAAACTTCCCATGGTGAGCGTGTGACGCGATCGATTTGCCGCTTCTGAAGCCGATAGGTCCATCGGCTCCCGGGCAATCCCTCTTTAGGGGGATCCGGCTGAGCGGGAGCTAGAAGATGGGCCGGTCGAGGACGACCGCGAGGGCCATGCCGAGGAACCAGCAGACTGTCGTCACCGCGAGGGCGACCGGAACGAGCCGCCGGCGCGTATCGCCGATCACGACCGCGAGGAGCGCGACGAACACGGCGCCCGTTCCCAGGCGGCCCGGGTAGTAGACGAGCGCGGCGAGGCCGGCGAAGATCGCGAGCGTCGCCAGGAAGTCGCCGACGAGTTGGGCCGTCGTCGGCCCGTCCTGGAGGCGGTGCTCGTGGACGCTCACCGCGTCCTCGACGCACGGGCCGTGAGCGGCGCCGTGCGGCGGGGGCGGCGGTCGGGCGAGCCGTGCGGGCCGCGGCGGCGGTCGCGGGCCGGGGGCCGCGGGCCGCGGTGTCCTGGACCGGCGTCCCCTCCGTCCACGCTGCCCTGGGCGTTTCCGGGCTCCGCTGCGGGGGGATCCTTCACCGACCACCAGATGACGTAGGCGAGATAGAGAGCCGGGATCTTCAGGGCGACCGTGAACCAGAGGGTGAGCCACAGCATGAGGTCCGGAGTGTAACCTAGCCCGCTTCAGTCAAACATCGACCCCGGGAAGGCGCCGCTGCGGCACGTCAGGCGCCCTCCCCCAGGCCCGCCCAGCGCCCAGCGGCGGGCCGGCCATGTACCCGATCAAGGGGGAAATGCGTGATCGCACACCGTCTGCGCGGGCTCCTGCTCGCGCTCGCAAGCTCGCTGGCCCTGGCCGTCCCGGCCGAGGTCGCGAGAGCGCAGTCGGGGCCCGCGGACACCGAGCCCGCGCCCACCGAGACCGCGGCCGGTTCGCAAGCCGCGCCGCCTGCCGTCCACCGGGCACGGGTGAACGCCCTCCGGAGGCAGATCCGCTCGCACCGGGCGACCACCTGGCACTGGCAACGCGTGATGGGCAAGCGCCGCACGCCGACGAGCCACAGCGAGCGGCGCACGACGTCGGTCGCGAAGCTGACCTGGATGCGCGACCTCTGGCGCTTGCGCTCGACGATGGTGCGAACGAGCGCCAGGCGGGTCCCGAACCGCGGCGCCTGGCTCTGCATCCACCGCTACGAGGGCCGCTGGAACGATCCCCACTCGCCGTACTACGGCGGTCTCCAGATGGACATCGGGTTCCAGCGCGCCTACGGCGGCTACCTGCTCGGCAAGAAGGGCACGGCGGACCGCTGGAAGCCCCTCGAGCAGATGTGGACCGCCGAGAAGGCACGCCGCTCCGGCCGCGGGTTCTACCCGTGGCCGAACACGGCCCGCCTCTGCGGCCTCCTCTAGCCCGAGCCGCTTCGGCCATGGCGGGTGCCTGGCACCCGCCATGGCCCTTGGGGTCAACGGGGCTCCGGCGGGCGCAGGACGGCGAACTGGTCCGTGACCTCGAGGCCGGCGGCGGCGAAGCGGAAGACGGCTCCCGGCCGTCCCCCCGTGCGGCCGGGGGCACGCGTGTCGCCCGTCGGCTCCAGCAGGCGCCTGCGCAGGAGGACGCGCTGGAGGTTCGTCGCCGAGACGTCGTGGCCGAGGGCGGCCCGGTAGAGCGCCCGCAGCTCGGAGATCGTGAAGGCCGGCGGTGCCAGGGCGAAGCCGATGTTGGTGTACGAGAGCTTCGCGCGCAGACGCTCGCGCCCGGCGAGCGCGATCTCGGCGTGGTCGAAGGCCATCGTCGGAAGCTCGTCGACGGGGTGCCAGGCCGTGTCGGCGGGCACCTTCGGGTCGACGTGCGCGGGCACGAGGCCGAGATAGGCCGTGGCGACGAGCCACCGCTCCGGGTGTCGCCGCGGGTCGCTGAGCGTCTCGATCTGCTCGAGGTGGGCCACATCCCGCACATCCACCTTCGCTGCCAGGTGCCGGCGGATCGACCGCTCGAGGGTCTCCCCCTGCTCGAGCCGGCCACCGGGAAGAGACCACGCGCCGAGGAACGGCTCGCGCGCCCGCTCCCACAGCAGCACCTGCAGCACGCCGACGCGCACCTGCAGGACGACCGCAAGCGCCTCGTGGGACGGATTCGGGGCTGTGGTAGACTTGGGCATCAAGTTATCGACTTATAGACGAAAACTCTCCTCGGGAGGATAGCGACATGAAGGCGCTCGTCATCGTGGACATGCTGAAGGACTTCGTCGACGGGAAGCTCGCGAACCCGAAGGCGCAGGGGATCATCGAGCCGCTCCAGCGCCTCCTCGCGCACGCGCGCGAGACCGAATGGGTCGTCGTCTTCTCGAACGACGCACACCAGCCGGACGACCCCGAGCTCAAGGTCTGGGGCGAGCACGCGATGGCGGGCGACCCCGGCGCCGAGGTGATCGGTGAGCTCGAGCCCCGCGAGGGTGAGATCATCTCCCCCAAGCGCGGGTACGGCGCCTTCGACGGCACGGGCCTCGACGAGCAGCTGCGCACGCTCGGCGTCGACGAGGTCGTGATCACCGGCCAGCACACCCACATCTGCGTCCGCCACTCCTCCTACGGCGCGCTCATTCGCGGCTACGAGATCACCGTTCCCAAGGACGCGGTCTGCGCCTTCGAGGGCGTGAGCGAGGAGGACGCGCTCGAGTACCTGAAGAGCACGTACGGCGCGAAGGTGACGACCGTCGAGGAGCTCGCCGCTTCTCCGGCCGGCGTCTCGGCCTAGCGGCGTCTGCGGCTGCGGCGCCGGCCTGGCGGCGGGCCGGCGCCGCTAACCTTATTCGGCACGGATAGCCTGGAGGCGTGAACCGCCTCTCGGCCGAGACGAGCCCGTACCTCCTCCAGCACGCCGACAATCCGGTGGATTGGTACGCCTGGGGAGAGGAGGCGTTCGCCAGGGCGCGCGCCGAGGAACGGCCCGTCCTCCTCTCCGTCGGCTACGCCGCGTGCCACTGGTGCCACGTGATGGAGCACGAGTCGTTCGAGAACGACGAGATCGCGCGCCTCATGAACGAGCACTTCGTCTCCGTGAAGGTCGACCGCGAGGAGCGCCCCGACGTGGACGGCCTCTACATGGACGCCGTCGTGGCGATGACCGGGCACGGCGGCTGGCCGATGACGGTCTTCCTCACGCCCGAGGGGAAGCCGTTCTTCGGCGGCACGTACTTCCCGCCCGAGCCGCGGCCCGGCATGCCGAGCTTCCCGCACGTGCTCCGGGCCGTCGCGGAGGCCTACCGCACGCAGCGCGACGATCTCGAGCGGCAGGCGGGCGCGCTCGTGGACGCGATCCGGCGGGCGAGCGAGCAACTGCCCTCCGGCGAGCCGCTCACGACCTCGCTCCTGACCGGCGCCGCGGCCTCGCTCCGGCGCCTCTTCGACCCAGCCGAGGGAGGTTTCGGGCCGCCCCCGAAGTTCCCGGCCGCGTCGACGATCGAGCTGCTCCTGCGCCTCCACGTCCGCGGCGGCTCCGAGGACGCGCTCGCGATGGCGACGCTCACGCTGGACCGGATGGCGGCGGGCGGCATGTACGACGTCCTCGGAGGCGGCTTCCACCGCTACTCGGTTGACGGGCGATGGCTCGTTCCCCACTTCGAGAAGATGCTCTACGACAACGCGCTCCTCGCCCCGGCCTACCTCCACGCCTGGCAGGTGACGGGGACGGAGCGGTACCGGCGTGTCGCCGAGGAGACGCTCGACTACCTGCTCCGGGAGCTGCGCGTGCCGGAGGGCGGCTTCGCCTCCGCGCAGGACGCGGACACCGAGGGGGTCGAGGGCCTCACGTACACGTGGACGGCGGAGGAGATCGAGGCCGTCCTGGGCGAGTCCCATCCGGAGTGGCTCCAGCCGTTCGAGCACGGGCGCTCGGTCGTCCGCGCCGACGTTCCGGAGGACGCCCGGGCCGCGCTCCTCGCGGCGCGCGAGCGCCGGCCGCAGCCGCTCCGCGACGACAAGGTCCTGGCCGGTTGGAACGGGCTCGCCCTCGCCGCGCTGGCCGAGGCGGGGGCTGCGCTCGGCCGGGCCGACCTGCTCCACGCCGCGACCGCGCTGGGCGACTTCCTGCTCGGCTCGCTCTCCGACGAGCGCGGCCGGCTGCTGCGCACGTACCGGGACGGAGACGCGCGCATTCCCGCCTACCTGGAGGACTACGCCAACGTCGCCAACGGGTTCGTCGAGCTCTCGTGGGCGACCGGCGAGCTGCGGTGGCTCGAGGAGGCGCGCCGGCTGGCCGGAGTCATGACGGAGCTCTTCGCCGACCCGGAGCGGGGCGGCTTCTTCGTCGACGCCCCGGAAGGGAACGGGCTCGTCGCCCGGCGCAAGGAGTTCGAGGACCATCCCACCCCGGCCGGGAACTCCATGGCTGCCTTCGTGCTGCTTCGCCTCGCGCGCCTCTACGGGGACGCCGAGCTCGAGCGCCAGGCCGTGGGCGTCTTCCGGCTCGGCCGTCAGCTCATGGAGCGGGCGCCGGGCGCCATTCCGCACCTCCTCTGCGCGCTCGACCTCCACTTCTCGACACCGCGCGAGGTCGCCGTCGTCGGCGGGGCGGACGATCTGCGCGCCGCCGCGCTCGAGGGCTTCGAGCCGAACACGGTCTTCGCGTTCTCACCCGAGCCGACCGACGCCGTACCGCTCCTCGCGGGCAAGGGCCTCGTGGACGGGCTGCCCGCGGCCTACGTCTGCGAGAGCTTCGCCTGCCAGAGGCCCGTCACGACGGCCGACGGGCTGCGCGAGCTGCTCTCCTAGAGTGAACGTCGTGCCGAGACGGCTCCATCTCACCTTCGGCGTCGAGAACAACGTCGGCGCAGCCCTCTTCCACCAGGAGGCGCTCCGCCGGACCCTGGCGCGGCTCGTCTCCGACAGCTGGCCCACGACCGCGAGGCTCGACACCACGGAAGCCACCTGGGCGAGCAGCGGGCCTGAGGGCGTCTCGGCCGTCTTCGAGCTCGGGGACGGCGCGCTCGCCTTCGCGCACGTCGGCTTCGGAAGCGCCTTCGTCCAGGTTGCCGGACCGAGCGACGAGACGGCGAAGGCCGCGCTCGAGGTCGTGCGAGAACGTCTTCCCCGCGCCAGCCGGGAGCGCGAGGGGCGGGTGCCGGTGAGGTTCTGGGCCTACGGTCCGCACGGCCCCATGCCCATGGGCCGGACGCTCTCGGTGCCGAGCTGGGACGAGATCGCCGCGAACTACCCCGCCGAGACGGCGGCCGCCCTCGCACGGCTCATGTCCGGCGACCTCCCGTGGCGCGGCGGCCAGCTGATCCTCTGGCACGGCGAGACCGGGACCGGGAAGACGACGGCGCTTCGGGCCCTCGCACGCGAATGGTCGTCGTGGTGCGAGCCGCACTACATCACCGACCCGGAGAAGTTCTTCGGCGACCAGTCGGACTACATGCTCTCTGTGATGCTCGAGCACGAGCTGTTCTTCGAGGAGGACGGCGAGGACGGCGGGACGGAGACGGTCACGGGCATCGTCGGCGGCGGCATGTGGGCCGTGCCGCACTTCGCGATGGCCCACGGCAGGGCGACGGGCGTGAAGCCCGACTCCGCCCCCTCCTGGCGGCTCCTGATCCTCGAGGACACGGGCGAGCTGCTCTCCGCGGATGCTCGCATACAGGCCGGCCAGGGCCTCTCGCGCTTCCTGAACGTCGTCGACGGCCTCATCGGCCAGGGACTCCGGATCCTCGTGCTCGTGACGACGAACGAGGAGATCGGACGCCTGCACCCGGCCGTTGCCCGGCCGGGGCGCTGTGCGGCCAAGATCCTCTTCACGCCGATACCGCCGGAGCAGGCGAACGCCTGGCTGGCGGAACGGGACCACGACGCCACGGTGTCCACGCCGCTCACGCTTGCCGCGCTCTACGCGATCGTCGAGGGCTGGGATGCCGTCAGCGAGCGCCAGGCGACCGGCTTCGGCTAGCCGTCGAGCAGCGCGCGCACGACCCGTAGGTCGGCGACGAAGTCCGCGTAGGCCTCGCGGCGCGCGGCCTCGTCGGGCGCGCGCAGGATCGAGGAGGGGTGCACCGTGGCGAGGACGTTCGGCGCGAGCTCCGACTCGACGCGCACGCCGCGCTGCTTCGTCACGCGGAAGCTGCGGCCGAGGAGCGACTGTGCCGCCGTCGCGCCCAGCAGCACCAGCACCCGGGGGTCGAGCACGGAGAGCTCGGCGTCGAGCCACGGCCGGCAGGCGGCGAGCTCCTCGGCGTTCGGCTTCTGGTGGATCCTGCGCTCGCCGCGACCCTCCCACTTGAAGTGCTTGACGGCGTTGGTGACGTAGGCCAGGCGCCGGTCGATGCCGACCTCGGCGAGCGCATCGTCCAGGACCCGTCCGGCCGGGCCGACGAACGGCCGGCCCTCGCGGTCCTCCCGGTCGCCGGGCTGCTCGCCCACGAACACGATCTCAGCCTTCGTCAGGCCTTCTCCGAAGACGGTCTGCGTGCCCGTCTTCCAGAGCGGACAGGCCCGGCAGCCGGCGGCCGCTTCCCGCAGCCGGGAGAGGGAGGGGCGCTCGGGGACGAGCGGCTCGGCGGTCCCGGCGGCCGGCGCAGGCACGGGCGGGTCCTACCCGCCTGCGGCAGGTCTACGCGCGCACCACGACCGGCGTCCCGAGCGGGACGACCCGCATGAGGTAGCGCAGGTCGGCGTCCCGCGCTCGCGGGCAGCCGGCCGACGCGGCCGCGCCGATCGAGCCGGGGTCATCCGTGCCGTGGACGGCAATCCGGTCGCCGCCCGGCCAGCCCGGCGGGAGTTGCGGCTGGTGCGCCGAGAGGGCGAGGATGCAGCAGCCGTAGTACGGGCCGTAGCGGGAGCCCGGAAGCTTGTCGGTCACGGCGAAGCGGCCGACGGGGGTCGGAGAGGCGGGGCGCCCGATGCCCACCACGATCCGCCGGAGCACGCGATCCCCGCGCCGCACGACCAGCCGGCGCGCCGAGAGGTCGATCGTGATCCGGACGCGCGTCCGGGACGTCGCGAGGGCGCCGGCCTGCGAGTCGACCCAGCCGAGCCGGCCGTTCGCGACGTGCGTCGTGAAGACGCCGAGCCACCGGCCGCGCCGCTCGGCCACGAGCAGCGTCGTCGGGGAGCCGAACTCGGTGCGCGCGCCGAGGC
>JBOHAK010000450.1:0-1579 GCA_050697795.1 Gaiellaceae bacterium | reverse complement strand
GGAACGGTCTCCACCGGAGGCGCCGGAACGAGCGCCGGGCTGGGCTCGCAGGGAGCCCTCGTCCTCGACGGCCGACGGCTCTTCGCCGTGAATGCGGGCAGCAACACGATCTCCGCGCTCCGCGTCGGGCGAGGAGGCACGGTATCCCTCACGGACGTCGCCGGCTCGCACGGCGCCAACCCGATCAGCCTCACCGTCCGGGGCCGCCTCCTCTACGTGCTGAACGCCGGCGACGCCGCGACGCCCGCGAACATCCAAGGGTTCCTCCTCGTCCACGGCGAGCTCGTCGGGCTGCCGGGCTCCGGTCGCCCGCTCAGCACCGCCCTGCCGGACCCGGCGCAGATCGAGTTCGCGCCGAACGGGCGTCTCCTCGTCGTGACCGAGAAGGCGACGAATCGCATCGTCACCTACGGGGTGGGCCCGTCCGGGCACGCAGATGCGCCGAACGTCCAGCCCTCGGCGGGCCAGACCCCGTTCGGGTTCGCATTCGCCAAGCGCGGCCTGCTGATCGTCTCGGAGGCGTTCGGCGGCGCACCGGATGCGAGCGTGCTCTCCTCGTACCGCGTCGGGTCGGACGGCAGCGTGTCGGCGGTCGACCCGAACGTGGCGACGACCGAGACGGCGGCATGCTGGGTCGTCGTGACGAAGAACGGCCGCTACACCTACACGACGAACACCGGGAGCAACTCGATCTCGGGTTACGCGATCGGGTCCGACGGCGGCCTAACGCTGCTCGACCCGGACGGGCGCACGGCGGCAACCGGCGCCACCCCGATCGACGCTGCGCTCGCGCGCGGCAACCGGTTCCTCTACACGCTGAACGGCGGGGCGAACGAGATCCAGGCGTTCGCAGTCGCTCCCGACGGCTCCCTCGCCGTGCTCGGAGCGGTCGGCGGCCTCCCCGCGGGAGCCACCGGACTGGCCGCGCGCTGAGGCCCGCGAGGTCGTCGAGCGGCCATCAGGGACGAAGGGCGGGCTACCGGGCCCGCCCTTCGTCGGAGTCCCGGAAGATACGCATCGGCAGACCCGCCAGCGGCTCGCCGCCGTCGGCGGTGACGAGCCACGTGTCCTGCATGTAGAGGCACGAGCTCCCGTCGTCGGCGATCGCGTGCGGATGCATGGAGAAGACCATGTTCTCCGCCAGCTCGGTCTCGATCCCCTCGCCGATCTTCGGGAACTCGATCATCGTCATCCCGATCGAGTGGCCGGTGACGTGGCCGAGCTTGTAGCCCCGATCGACGAATCCCCGGGAGACGGCGCGGTGGACGTCGTGGGCGCTCGCGCCCGGGCGCATCGCGCCCGCCGCCGCCTCCATGTACTCCTCGTAGGCCTCGAGCATGCGCTTCGTCTCCTCGCCGGGCTCGCCGTCGGCGGCGATCGCCCGCGAGACCTCCACCCAGTGCCCGCCCGGCCCGGCGATCTCGAGCGAGGGCAGGACGAGGTCGCGCCGCTCGATGCGGCGCTGGCGGCTCGCGATGCGAAACTCGGGGAGGGCGGCGCCGGGCTCCTCGCCGACGAGCACCATGTCCATCGTCAACCGTCCGCAGCCCTGCTCCACGAAGTAGCGCTCGCAGGGCGC
>JBOHAK010000449.1:0-2444 GCA_050697795.1 Gaiellaceae bacterium | reverse complement strand
GTCGTCGCCGACCCGCGCAAGATCTGGCTGACGAAGCTGGCGAAGCGTCACCTCCAGCTCCGCCCCGGCTCCGACGTCTGGCTCCTGAACGCGATGATGCACGTCATCCTCCGCGAGGGGCTCCAGGACGACGCGTACATCGCGGAGCAGACCGAGGACTTCGACGCCGTCGCCGAAGTCGTCGCGCGCTACACGCCCGAGGAGGCCGAGCAGGTGACCGGCGTGCCGGCGGCGGACATCGTGGCGACCGCCCGCGAATACGCACGCGAGCGCCACGCGGCCGTCTTCTACACGCTCGGGATCACCGAGCACGCATGCGCCGTCGACAACATCTGGTCGCTCTCGAACCTCGTGCTCATGACCGGGCACCTGGGCTACGAGTCGACCGGCCTGAACGCCCTCCGCGGCCAGAACAACGTCCAGGGCCTGAACGACGCGGGCGCGAACCCCTCCTACCTGCCCGGCTACCAGCCGGTCGAGGATCCCGAGCCGCGGCGGAAGTTCGCCGAGCGCTGGGGCGTCGAGGTGCCCCAGACGCCCGGCTACCGGCTCGACCAGATCATGTCCGGGCTCCACGACGGGCGCATCAAGGCCCTCTACCTGATCGGCGAGAACCCCGTGCAGACGGAGCCGAACGCCCACCACGTGGAGGAGGGCATGGAGCATCTCGACTTCGTCGTCGCGCAGGACCTCTTCCTGAACGACTCGAACCGGAAGTACGCGGACGTCATCTTCCCCGCCTCGAGCTTCGCCGAGAAGGACGGCACGTTCACGAACACCGAGCGCCGCGTGAACCGCGTGCGCAAGGCGGTGCCCTGCCCGGGGAACGCGCGCGAGGACCTCCGCATCATCGTCGACATGGCGAAGGCGCTCGGCGCCGAGTGGCCGGAGTACGCCTCGGCCGAGGATGCCTGGGACGAGTTCGCCGACCTCGCCCCGCTCTGGACGGGGATCCGTTACGACCGCATCGAGGAGATCGGCCTCCAGTGGCCCTGCACCGACCGCGACCACCCCGGCTCGCCGTACCTCCACGCTCCGCACCCCGCGCGTCCGAGCGGCAGGGGGAAGTTCTATCCCGTCGAGTACCAGCCGCCGATCGAGCAGCCCGACTCCGAGTACCCGTTCGTGCTCTCGACCGGGCGGACGCTCTACCACTACAACTCGGCGACCATGACCATGCGCGAGGACGGGGTCGTGCAGAAGCAGGAGGACCCCTTCGTCGAGATGCATCCGGAGGACGCGCAGGCGCTCGGCGTCGCGGACGGCGACCGGGTGCGGCTCGTCTCGCGACGCGGCGAGCTCGAAGCGCGCGCAAAGCTCGGCGACCGCGTCTACCCGGGGCTCGTCTGGATGGCGCTCCACTTCGCCGAGGCGAAGGTGAACTGGCTGACGCACGACGTCGGCGACCCGCTGATCGGCACGCCCGAGTACAAGACGTCGGCGGTGCGCGTCGAGCCGGTGGGCGGCGCGATCAGGCCGGCGGCGAGATAGCGCGAAACTGATACACATCGATGTGTATTTCGACGCTATGCTGAGCGCATGGGCCGTACGAACGTCGTCGTGGACGACGCGCTCGTCGAGCGCGTCATGCGCCTCTACGGATTGAAGACCAAGCGAGAGGCGATCGACTACGCCCTCCGCACGCTGGCCGGACTGCCCGCCGCGAACAAGAAGACCCTCGCGCTTCGAGGCTCGGGGTGGGACGGCGACCTCGAAGCGCTGCGGACCACACGCGTTTCCGAGCCGTGATCGTCGTCGACAGCTCGGCCTGGATCGAGTTCCTCCGGGCCACGGGCAGCCGCGTGGATCGGATGCTCACCCAGCTGCTTCACGACGGCGCGCAGCTCGCCGTGACCGAGATCGTCTGGCTGGAGCTTCTGGCCGGGGCGCGAACAGAGCAGGCGGAACGCGAGCTGCGAGCCGGTCCGCTCGCACGACCGCTCCTGCTCCTGGACGGCCTCCGTGGGTACGAAACCGCGGCCGAGCTCTACCGGGCATGCCGCCGAGCCGGCGAGACCGTGCACAAGCTCAGTGACTGCCTCGTCGCGGTGCCCACGATCGCCGCGGGCGCCGAGCTCCTGCACGCCGACGCAGACTTCGAGATCCTCGCCCGCCACACGCCGCTTCGTCTCCTCCCGCTCGAGCGGTGATCCCGCCGAGCCAACAGCGCGGCGGGAATGCGCTTTGATAACTGCAAACGAGTTGATCGTTTCACCGGGCCCGTGTATCGTCGTCTCGGAGCCGGCGCTCGCCCCTTACTCGCGGACACAGGTGCCTCAGGGCGCCCAACGGGCCGTGAGCTGCGCCGGTCAACCCGGGTGGAGGAGGCGAGGGGGCTCCGCCTAGGGGCCCCCTCGCCGAGTATCACGGGAAATCCGGGGCATTTCGCCGTACCATTCGCCTATCGGCGGCCCACCTGCAACGCATGCCGGCGAGAGCCGGTT
>JBOHAK010000448.1:0-6503 GCA_050697795.1 Gaiellaceae bacterium | reverse complement strand
CCCCACGATCCGCTCGCGCCCCTCGACGCCCTCGGGGATCGTCCCGGGCACGCCGCCCGTCCGCAGGGTCACGACGCGCACGCCGTGCGCTCCGAGCTCGGAGGCCAGCTGCCGACGCATCGACTCGAGTGCCTCGAAGGCGACCTGGAGGCCTCCCAGATAGTAGTCGCGCAGCGGGTCGCCCGAGCCGCCGAACACGAGGATCACGCCCGCTTTCTGCCCGATCATGTGGCGGGCGGCCGCCCGCGAGGTCAGGAAGGTCGTCCTCACGGCGGTCACGACCGGCCGCTCGAAGTCCGCGAGCGACATCTCGGCCAGCGGGGTCCCCTGGACGTCTCCGTGCGAGATCAGGTTGAACGAGATGTCGATGCCGCCGGCCTCGGCTGCGACGGCGTCGGCGTGCGCGTCCACGGCCCGCTCGTCGAGCGCGTCGACCTCCGCAGTCTCGGCCGCCCCGCCGGCGGAGCGGATCTCGTCGGCCACCTCCTCGAGCGTCGCCCGCGTGCGGCCGGCGAGGAACACCCTCGCCCCCTCGCGGGCGAAGGCCCGGGCGACCGCACCGCCGATCGCGCCGCCGCCTCCGTAGATCACGGCGTTCTTGTCCTCGAGCAACACGTCTGCACCTCCTGTGTCGGAACCTCTGAGTAAGACCTCGGCCGGCCCCGAGACTCATCGTCAGTCTGGAGACGGCGCCGGCGGCCGGGCGTTCCTGGCCAGGACGATGCCGGCGCCGATCACGAGGCCGCCCGCGACCTGGAGGGCGCCCATCTCCTCCGACAGCACGACGAGCGCGAAGAACGCGCCGAGGAACGGCTGCAGGTTCACGTAGAGCGAGGCCCGGGCGGCGCCGACGCGGTCGATCGCCGTGAACCACGTGATGTTCGTGAGGACCAGCGAGAAGAGCAGGCTGTAGACGAACGCAGCCCACGCGAGCGCGCCGAGCGAGCCCCAGTCCTGCGACGCGAGCTGACCGAGGGCCGACAGCACCAGCGGCACGGAGCCGACGAGGAGCGTGAACGCGCTGATGCGGTACGGCGAGTAGCGCTGCATGAGCGGGCCGATGGCGACCGAGTAGACCGCCCACGTGAAAGCCGCGCCGAGGCCGAGCAGGATGCCGCCGACATCGCCGCTCAGGCCTCCCGTCGAGCCGAGCGCCACGAGCGCGACACCCGAGAAGGAGACCGTCGTCGCGAGCCAGTGCCGCAGGTGCAGGCGATCGAGCCCGAGTGCCTGGGCGGCGAGCGCGACGAAGATCGGCATCGTCCCGAACATGAGCGCCGCCGTCGCCGCGGTCGTCAGGCGCACCGAGTAGGTGAAGGAGAGCTGGTTGAGCCAGATCCCGAGCGCCGCGGCGACCACGATCAGCCGGACGTCGGCACGCTCGACACGGAGCGTCCCCTCTCGGCCGAACGTGAACGCGGAGAAGAGGACGGCGCCGAGCGCGAAGCGAACCGAGGAGTACGAGAGCGGCTCCCAGCCGTGGGTGAGCGCGTACTTCACGACCGTGAAGTTGAAGCTCCAGAGGACGACGGTCGCGAGCAGGAGCAGGTCGGCGGGCACGCGGTGACGCACCGACGCACGCTAACCCGCGCGGGCCGGTGCCACCGGGAGGCGCTAGAGTCGCGGCCATGACGGAGCCCACCGAGCGCCAGCCCGTGCCGACCGACGAGGTGCCGCCCGAGGCGCGCGTCCGGCCGACGATCGACGACGTGGACGAGCTCGTCGGCCCGGCTACGCCGCACTTCGCGATGCAGATCCGTGCGCGTGTCCGGGCGCTCGTCCGCGACCTGCCCGCCGACGACCCGGTGCGGCGGCACGGCGAGGAGCAGATCGACCTCCTCGAGCGGCTCGCGTTCGCGACCTCGAAGGCGGAGGAGGGCCCGGTCGAGCCCGCCTCGCGGATCGGCTGGGATCAGCTCCCGAGCCACGCGACCGCCGCCGAGCCGCAGCCCCGACCCGGCGGCTGATGGCCGTCTTCCAGGGCAAGTCCGTCCTCGTGACGGGCGGCTCACGCGGAATCGGGAGGGGGATCGCGCTCCGCTTCGCGGAGCTCGGCGCCGCGAAGGTGGCGATCAGCTATCTGCGCAACGACACCGCCGCCGAGGAGACGGCCGCCGAGATCCGCGAGCGCGGCGCCCAGGCGCAGCTCCTGCGCGGCAACGTCGGCGTCCCCGAGAAGGCGGTCGCCCTCCTCGAGGAGGCCGGTCCGCTCGACGTGCTGGTCTCGAACGCGGCGACCGGCGTCATCCGGCCCGCGCTCGAGCTCGAGGAGCGCCACTGGGACTGGACGATGAACGCGAACGCCCGCGCGCTCCTCACGCTCACGCGCCATGCCGCCCCGCTGATGCAGCCGGGGAGCGCGGTCGTCGCCCTCACGAGTCAGGGCTCGCAGCGCGTGCTCGAGGGCTACGTGCTCGTCGGCACCTCCAAGGCCGCCCTCGAGGCGCTCGTCCGCTACCTGGCGGTCGAGCTCTCCGAGCGCGACATCAGGGTGAACGCCGTCTCCGCCGGCCTCGTCGAGACCGGCGCGCTCGCGCACTTCCCCAACCGCGAGGCGATGCTCGACTGGTACACGAGCCGCACGCCGGCGGGACGGCTCGTCGAGCCGCAGGACGTCGCCGAGGTCGTCTGCTTCCTCGCCTCCCCGGCGGCCGGGATGATCCGGGGCCAGACGATCGTCGTGGACGGCGGGTACTCCGTGCTCGCGTGATGGACGACCCCCGCTTCGCCCACAACGGCTTCCGGCTCGACCAGCTGATCCGCCCGGTGGCGAACCTCTACAAGGTGTCCGCCCTCGCGCCCGGCGACGAGGCCGGGGCGCCGGTCGCCTTCGTCCGCCAGAAGAAGCTCGCCATCCGCGAGGACCTCCGCTTCTTCGCCGACGAGAGCGAGAGCGACGAGCTCTTCCGCGTCAAGGCGAGGAAGGTGGTGGACGTGGGCGGCCGCTACGACGTGATGACGCCGGCCGGCGAGCCGATCGGCGTCCTCCAGCGCCGGCTCGCGCAGACGCTCTTCCGCACCACCTGGACGATCCTCGACGCCGATGAGCAAACGGTGGCCGAGGTGCCCGAGGCGAGCACGGCGCGGGCCGTGCTCCGCCGCGTCGCCCAGGTCTTCGACGTCCCGATCCTCTACCACTTCTCCATCGTCGTGGAGGGCCGGCAGGTCGGCGAGGTGAGGCGCGTCCTCTCCCTGCGCGACCGCTACGTCATGACGCTCGGCGACGACTTCGACCGGCGCATCGACCGCCGGCTCGCCGTCGCGCTCCTCGTCGTCCTCGACGCCCTCCAGGCCCGCTAGAAAGGCCGGTGACGTTACGTGGACTTCCGTCTCGAAGTCGTCCAGGTTCCCGTCTCG
This sequence comes from Gaiellaceae bacterium, assembly GCA_050697795.1. Classification (GTDB taxonomy): domain Bacteria; phylum Actinomycetota; class Thermoleophilia; order Gaiellales; family Gaiellaceae; genus JAIBJN01. Next base: position 3,146 of record JBOHAK010000448.1, on the reverse strand, counting down.
GAGGTGGATCGCGCGAAGGCCTTCTACGCCGAGCAGGTCGGCTTCAACCTCGACCGCGACCACCAGGTGAGCGACGACGTGCGCGTCGTCCAGCTCACGCCTCCCGGCTCCGGATGCGCGATCGTGATCGGCACGGGGCTCTCGGACATGGTGCCGGGCTCCGTGCAGGGCCTTCAGCTCGTCGTGGGGGACATGGACGCCGCGCGCGACGCGCTCGTCGGCCGGGGCGTCGACGTGAGCGAGATCCGGGTGCTCGGCCGCCCCGGCCGGCCCGGCTTCAGGTTCGCGTCCTTCCGCGACCCGGACGGGAACGGGTGGCTCCTGCAGGAGGAGCGCCCGGTCGAGCCGTGAGCGCGGCGCGGAGGCGGACGGCCCAGGTCGGGACCGGGTGCCAACCGATGCGGTGGCGCAGCCAGAGGCCCGTCGATCCGTCAGGCCTGCCGCTAGGGTCGCGCGCCGACCGGCAGGGGCGTGTCGTAGACGTCCACGCCCTCGCTCCGCTTGAGCCCGTTGGCGACCAGGTAGGTGACCGGCGTCGCGAGCGCTTCCCACGCGACCTTGATCGCCCACGTGGTCAGGATCGTGTCGAGGAGCGGGGCGCCGGTGCCGGCGAAGGCGATCGTCACGAAGAGCGCGCTGTCGAGGCCCTGCCCGACGACGGACGATGTGATCGTCCGGCTCCACAGGAAGCGCCCGCGCGTCGCCACCTTCATGCGCGAGAGGACGAACGAGTTCGTGAGCTCGCCCACGAGGTAGGCGCAGAGCGAGGCGACGAAGATGCGCCAGGTCGTCCCCAGGATGGCCTCGTAGGCCTCCTGGTTCTCGGTCCAGAAGTCGGCGGCGGGAAGCCGGATGGCGAGCTGGATCGCGCCGACGGCGAGCACGTTGCAGGCGAAGCCCAGCAGGATGACGCGCCGCGCCGCGCGGAAGCCGTACACCTCGGTGAGCACGTCGCCGAGCACGTAGGCGAGCGGAAAGAGGATGTTCCCGGCGTCGAAGACACGCCCGCCAACCTCGGCGAGCTTGACCGCGATGATGTTCGACACCACGAAGGCCGTCACGAACAGCCCGGCGATCGTGACGAAGCGCCAGGAGATCACGGCCGCAGGCGCCTGAGCGTGTCCGCCACGACGTAGCCCGCGATCTTCGGGTTCTCCTGGAGGCGCCGCAGGGAGTACTCGTACCACTGCCGCCCGTACGGCACGTAGACGCGCACGGTGTGCCCCTCGCGGACGAGCTCGTGGGCGAGGTCCTCCCGAACACCGAGCAGCAGCTGGAGCTCGTAGCGGTCGATGCCGAGGCCGCGCTCCTCGATCAGGGCGAGGGCCTCCGAGACGACCCAGTCGTCGTGCGTCGCGACGGCGACCTTCGCGCCGCCGTCGAGGAGCGCGGCGAGGGCCTCGGCGAAGTTGAAGCGCACGGTGTCCTCGCCCTGATAGGCCACCTCCGCCGGCTCCGGGTAGATGCCCTTGCAGACGCGCACGTTCGGGCGCAGCTCGAGGAGGTCGTGCACGTCGCCCATCGTGCGGCGGAGCATCGCCTGGAGCACGATCCCCACGTTCTCGTACCCCTCGGCGCGGAGCTCGCGGTAGAGGTCGAGCGTCGCCGTCGTCGTGGACGAGTCCTCCATGTCGATGCGGACGAACCTGCCGTTCTCGGCCGCGGCGCTCACGAGCGCGCGGACGCTTTCCCCGCAGAGCGAAGGATCGACCTTCAGCCCGAGCGCCGTCAGCTTGACGCTCACGTTCCCGTCCACTCCCTCCGCCTCGATGTCTGCGAGCGCGCGCTCGTACTCCGCCCGGATCTCGAGGGCCTCCTCGCGGCTCTCGACCTCCTCCCCGAGGACGGCGAGCGTGGCCTTCTTCCCCGCTGCGTTCAGGGTCCGGACCGCGTCGATGGCGTCGTCGAGCTCCTCGCCGGCGATGTAGCGCCCCGAGACCCGCCTGACGACCGGTTTCGGCACGGCCGGAAGCATCCGGGCGATCGCGCGGTCGAACAGGGCCAAGGCGGGGCGATTGTAGAGCCGAGGCACGGCTTGCGAGTTTTCGCCCTCGCACCCACAATGGCTCCGATGGAGGAGCACGCCCCGCAGGAGGAGCGCTCGCGGCCGCTCTCCGTCGGCCGCATCGTCCTCGGCTCGGTCGTCGCAGTCCTCTTCGCCGCCGCCACCGTCGTGGCCGCGATCCTGACCTTCGACATAAACCCGGCCGGCCCGGTGGTGGTCGCCGTCGCGACGATCGGGGGCGGCTCCTACGCCGTCCGCCGCGTGGACGACCCGGCGCTCAAGGCGGCGGCGATCGGCCTCGTCGTCGGAGGCCTGGCCGCGGTGCTCCTGTGGCCGCTCTTCAACGTCGACTCGCCGACGATCCAGTAAGCACGCACTATCCTTCCCCGTCCATGACCGAGCCCGGCCACGCGATCGACGCGCTCCTGCTCGAGGAGCGCCGCTATCCGCCGCCGGAGGACTTCGCCGCGCAGGCGAATGCCCGACCGGAGATCTACGAGCGGGACTTCGAGGAGTTCTGGACGACCGCCGCCCGCGAGCGCGTCACCTGGTTCGAGCCGTTCGAGACCCTCTACGAGTGGGAGCTCCCGTACGCGAAGTGGTACCTGGGCGGGAAGCTCAACGTCTGCTTCAACTGCGTCGACCGCCACGTCGAGGCGGGAACCGGCGACCGGGTCGCCTACCACTGGGAGGGCGAACCGGAGGACGAGCGCCGCACGATCACCTTCGCCGACCTCCAGCGCGACGTCGTCCGCTTCGCCAATGCGCTCAAGGAGCTCGGCGTCGGCAAGGGGACGCCGGTCGGCATCTACATGGGGATGATCCCGGAGCTGCCGGTCGCGATGCTCGCGTGCGCGCGCCTCGGCGCGCCGCACACCGTCGTCTTCGGCGGCTTCAGCGCCGACGCCCTCTCCGACCGGCTCAACGACATGGAGTGCGAGGTGCTGATCACCCAGGACGCCGGGTGGCGCAAGGGCGCCGAGGTGCCGCTGAAGCGGAACGCCGACGAAGCGCTCGAGCGCTCTCCGGGCGTCAAGCGGTCAGTGGTTTGGCGCCGCGTCGGTGGGGACGTGGAGATGCGTGAGGGCCGCGACGTCTGGGCGCACGAGCTCGTCGAGGGCCAGAGCGACGACCCCTCGAC
>JBOHAK010000447.1:0-19471 GCA_050697795.1 Gaiellaceae bacterium | reverse complement strand
GGATGGCGCTCGGCCAGGCCTGCGAGTGTCTCCGTCGCCTGGTCCACCCACCGCTCCGGCACCCAGGCGATGTGTGTCATCACGCTCGTCCGCAGGCGTGGCGGCGCGCCGGGCTCGGTGGACGCGTCGCGGAGCCAAGCGAGCTCCCGTTCGATCTCCCGGACGGTCACCAGTGCCTCCGCAGGTGATGATGCCCCGCTTCTGCCTCACGAGCACCAAGCCGGAGGCCGCACTCGACCGAAGCCAAGGCTGAGGAAGCCTTGGTGAGGGCGAGGGTGGGCTCCGGCGCCGCGTGATCGCGGGGCAGAAGTGCGGCGGTCATCGCCTGGGGAGGCACTAGTGCCTCCGCCAGGAGCGGCCGTCGCGGTGGAGGAGCTCGTCCGCCGCCGCCGGGCCCCAGGTGCCGGCCGCGTAGTTGGGGAAATGCGGGCGGTCGCGCTTCCAGGGCGCCACCATCGCGTCCACGATCGCCCACTGCTCCTCCACCTCGTCCGCCCGTGTGAAGAGCGTCGCATCGCCGAGCAGGCAGTCCAGGATGAGGCGCTCGTAGGCCTCGGGCAATCCCATGCGGAATGCCCCGCCGTAGAGGAAGTCCATGTGCACGGTGCGAATCGAGAGCCCCTGCCCGGGGACCTTGGCCCCGACGGCGAGCGAGACGCCCTCGTCCGGCTGGATGTGGACGAGGAGGACGTTCGGGCGCAGGCCGCCCTCCTGGTCGATCTGGAAGGGCGGGTGCGGCGCCCGCTGGAACTGGATCGCGATCGTCGTCTCGCGCCTCGGCAGGCGCTTGCCCGTCCGGATGTAGAAGGGCGTGTCGGCCCAGCGCCAGTTGTCCACGAAGAGCTTCGCCGCCACGTAGGTCTCCGTCTGCGAGTCCGCCGCGACACCCTCTTCCTCCCGGTAGCCGGGAACCTCCTCGCCCTCGATGAACCCGGGGCCGTACTGGCCGCGGACCACGTGCTTGGGCCCGGGCGTGTGCAGCGCGCGCAGCACCTTGACCTTCTCGTTGCGGACCGACTCGGCGGCGAAGTCGATCGGCGGCTCCATGGCCGTCAGCGCGACGAGCTGGAGCACGTGATTCTGGACGACGTCGCGGATCGCGCCGGCCTCCTCGTAGAAGCCGGCGCGCCCTTCGATGCCCATCGACTCGCTCACCGTGATCTGCACGTGGTCGATGAACACCCGGTTCCAGATCGGCTCGAAGATGCCGTTCGCGAAGCGCAGGACGAGCATGTTCTGGACCGTCTCCTTGCCCAGGTAGTGGTCGATGCGGAAGATCTCCTCCTCGTCGAAGTAGCTCCGCACCAGCTCGTTCAGCTCCCGCGCGCTCTCGAGGTCGTGGCCGAACGGCTTCTCGACGATGAGGCGCGTCCAGCCCTCGGTCGTGCGGCGCTTGCCCATCGCCATGACGATGTCGTCGAAGGCGGCCGGGGGGACGGCGAGGTAGTAGACGCGGTTGCCGGCGGTGCCGCGGCGCTCGTCGAGGCCGTTGAGGCAGTCGATCAGCGGGTCCTCGCCGCCCTCCTCGCCGAAGTCGGCGGCGACGTAGCACATCCCCTCGGCGAGCTGCTCCCAGACGTCCTCGCGGAAGTCGTCGCGCGCGTGCTCGACGATCGCCTGCTTCATCCGCTCGCGAAACTCGTCCGCGGTCATCTCGGTCCGGGACACGCCCACGATCCCGAAGCGCGGCGGCAGGAGGCCGCGCACGGCGAGCGAGTAGAGCGCCGGCATGATCTTCCGCTGCGTCAGGTCGCCCGAGGCGCCGAAGATCGTGAGCGCGCACGGCTCGGGCGGCCGGCGCATGGTCAGGCCCTCGAGGAGCGGGTTCTCCTGCGCCGGGACGACCTCGGTCACTCGGCCGCCTCGGCCTTCGCGGCCTCGACCGCGTGGCCGCCGAACTGCTGGCGAAGAGCGGCGTTCACCTTGGCCGCGAAGGACTCGTCCTGGCGGGACGAGAAGCGTGCGAAGAGCGCGAGCGCGATCGCCGGCACGGGGACGGCCGCCTCGATCGCCTCGTGCACCGTCCAGCGACCCTCGCCCGAGTCCTGGACGTAGCCGCGGATCGACTCGAGCCCCGGGTCGGCCTCGAAGGCGCGCTCCAGGAGCTCGAGCAGCCAGCCGCGGACGACGGAGCCGTGCTGCCAGAGCGCCGCCACCTGCCGTAGGTCGAGCTCGAAGTCGGGGACGCCGTTCAGGAGCTCGAAGCCCTCAGCGTAGGCCTGCATGAGCCCGTACTCGATCCCGTTGTGCACCATCTTCACGAAGTGCCCGGCGCCGGAGGGGCCCACGTGGGCATAGCCTGCCTCGGGCGCGAGCGTCGCGAGCGCCGGCTCGACGGCCCGGAAGCCCTCCTCCTCGCCGCCCACCATGACGCAGTAGCCCTCGGCGAGGCCCCAGATCCCGCCCGAGACGCCCGCGTCGAGGAATATGACGCCCTTCGCCTTCGCCTCGTCCGCCCGGCGCATCGAGTCCCGGAAGTTGGAGTTGCCGCCGTCGACGAGCGTGTCGCCGTCCTCGAGGAGCGGCAGGAGCGTGTGGAAGGCCTTCTCCGTCGGGTCGCCGGCCGGGATCATCAGCCAGACCGCGCGCGGCTGCTCGAGCTTCGTCGCCAGCTCGACGAGCGAGTCGGCTGTGCGGTCGGGCGCCGTCCGCGCGTACGTCTCCACCTCGTGCCCGCCCTGCCGGAGACGCTCGGTCATGTTGCCGCCCATCCGGCCGAGCCCAACCATTCCGAGCTTCATCGCGCCTCCAGGTCGTCGAGTGTGACGCGAACGATAGGGCGGCCGCGCTGTCGCAGCGCCGCCAGGTCGCCTACCGCCTGCGCCTGGATCAACCGGCGGAAGCCGAAGGGCCGCCCCGGGATCGCGAGCTCGTCGCCCGGGTCGTCCACCACCTGGACGAAGCGCCCGGTCGGCGGGCCGCCCTTGTGCAGCTGGCCGGTCGAGTGGAGGTACCGCGGACCGAGGCCCAGGGTGACGACGCAGCCGGTCGCCCGGGCGCGCTCCACGAGCGGCTCGAGCTCGCCCTCTCGGGCGGGGTCGACGAACGCCTGGATCGCGACGTAGTCGCCCTCCTGCGCGTCGGCGAGCAGCTTCTCGAGCGTCACTTCCGGACCGGTCCGGGTGCCTGGCACCTGGTCATGGCCGGACAGGACTTCCGCCGTCCGGTCCTTGGCCTCCTGGACGTTCGGCTGGTCGAACGGGTTGATCCCGAGGATCGTGCCGGCGACGGCCGTGGCGAACTCCCAGCGGTAGAACTCGGCGCCGAGGTCGGTCGGGGAGACGACCTCGACCTCGCGCCCCTGGCGATCGGCTCCCTCCGGCGACTCGCCGGGAGCGGGGACGAGGCCCTTGCCGTCCTTGCCGGTGGACTCGGCGAGGAGCTGCTCGAGCCAGAGGCCGAAGCCGTTCGCGGCGGGGACGACCACCTTGTCGCGCCCCTCGAGCCAGGCATGGCCGAGCGCGAGCCCCAGCTCGAGGCCGGGATTCCGGTCGGTGCGGCACGCCTCCTGCATGACGACCGCTCTCTCCATGAGCACGCCGAGGTCGAGCCCCATGAGGGCCGCCGGGACGAGCCCGAAGGGCGAGAGCGCCGAGTAGCGCCCGCCGATCGTCGGCTCGCCCCAGATCACCGCAGCGAACTTCCGCTCGCGGCCGAGCTCCTCGAGCTCCGAGCCGGGGTCCGTGACGGCCGCGAACCGGCGGCCCTTGCGCCAGAAGTAGTCGAGGTGGCAGCGCGTCTCGAGCGTCGTCCCGGACTTCGACGAGACGACGAAGAGCGTGTCGTCGGGGTCTATCCGGCTCTCGAGCGAGCGGATCGCGGCAGGGTGGGTGCTGTCCAGCACGTGGAAGCCGTCCGCCCCGACCGCGCGCCGCATCACCTCCGGGGCGAGGCTGGACCCGCCCATGCCGAGCAGCACGCAGCTCGAGACGTCGAGCTCCCGGAGCGCCTCGAGCCCGGTCTCCATCTGGTCGCGCGGGAAGCGGGACGGCTCGTCGAGCCAGCCGAGCCAGCGGTTCTCGTCCGCCCCGGTCCAGACCGACGGATCGCGCGCCCAGATCCGCTCGACGAGCTCCGCGGGCGGCACGCGCGGCGGCACGAGCTACGCCGGCACGAGCTCGCCGGACTTGGCGCGGATGCCGTCGGTCAGCTCGGCGAACGAGTCGGAGAACTTCTCGACCCCCTCGCGCTCGAGCGTCGCCGTGACGTCGTCGTAGTCCACGCCTGCCTCCGCCAGCCGCTCGAGCACGCGCTCGGCCTCGTCGACACCGTCCTCGAGCGTGAGCGCGATCTCGCCGTGGTCCTGGAAGGCGGCGACGGTCTCCAGGGGCATCGTGTCCACGGTCTGCGGGCAGATGAGCTCCTCGACGTACATGACGTCCCGGTACTCCGGGTTCTTCGTGGACGTCGAGGCCCACAGGCACCACTGCGGCGTGGCGCCCGCGGCCGCGAGCGGCTCCCAACGCGCGCCGGCGAAGATCTCCTTGAACCGCTGGTAGGCGAGCTTCGCGTTGGCAACCGCGAGCTTCCCCTTCAGGTCGTCGTGGCCGCCGAGCTCGTCGAGCCGCCGGTCGGCTTCCGTGTCGACCCGCGAGACGAAGAAGCTCGCAACGGACGCGATCGACGAGGGATCGCCCCCGGCCTCGACGAGGCGCTCGAGACCGCGGACGTAGGCCTCGGCGACCTCGGCGTAGCGCTCCAGCGAGAAGATGAGCGTCACGTTGATGGACTTGCCCCTGGCGATCATCTCCTCGATTGCCGGGAGCCCCGGCCCGGTCGCGGGGATCTTCACGTAGAGGTTCGGGCGGTCGATCAGCTCGTGCAGCCGGGCCGCCTCCGCGATGGTCGCCTCGGTGTCGTACGCGAGCGCGGGGTCGACCTCGATGGAGACGTTGCCCCGCAGCCCGTCGCCGCCGTCCCACACGCGGCGCAGCAGGTCGCACGCGTCCCCGACGTCCTTGCCGGCGAGCCGGATGAAGAGCTCCTTGGGGTCGCGTTCCTCCCCCAGCTCTTCCTTGAGCTGCTCGTCGTAGGCGTCGCCGGCCGCGAACGCCTTCTGGAAGATGGTGGGATTGGAGGTCGCGCCGACGACGGCGTCCTCCTCCATGAGGCGCTCGAGCTCGCCGGAGCGCAGCATGTCGCGCGAGAGGACGTCGATCCAGACGCTCTGCCCCAGCTCCGACAGCTGATGAAGTCGCGATCTAGCCATGTCGTTGTCCTTCCCGGTCGACAGCGTTTCGCACCCTCTACCGTAGCGGGGCGCGTGCCCTCAGGAGGCCGGCGACGAGGCCGCTGCGCGCGCGACACGACGGGCTGCGGACGCAATGTGCTCGGCGTCGATCCCAGCGGCCGCCAGGAGCTCGGCCGGCGTGCCCGACCCGGGCATCCCGTCCACGGCGAGGACGGTCACCGGCGGCCTGTCGTCGGCGTCGGCCAGCGCCGCGAGCACGGCCTCGCCGAGGCCCCCCTCGGGCCAGTGGTCCTCCACCGTGAGGAGGCAGCCGGTGGCCTCGGCCGCCGAGCGCAGCGTGTCCACGTCGATCGGCTTCACCGAGTAGCAGTCGATCACGCGGGCGGCGATCCCGTCGCCGGCGAGCGTCTCCGCGGCCGCCAGCGCCTCGTGGACGGTGATGCCGGCCGCGACGATCGTCACGTCGTCCTCGTCGGAGGAGCGCAACACCTTGCTGCCGCCGACCGGAAACTCCTCGTCGGCCTCGTAGAGGACCCGAGTCGCGGCCCGCGTCGTGCGCAGGTAGCGGATCCCGTCGAGCCGGGCCATCGCGGCGACCAGCCGGGCGGTCTGATTCCCGTCGCAGGGGTAGAGCACCGTGCTGCCGCCGACCGCGCGCATCATGGCCAGGTCCTCGAGCGCCATCTGCGACGGCCCGTCCTCGCCGATCGAGACGCCGGCGTGCGAGCCGCAGAGCGCGATGTTCGCCCGGCTGACGCCCGCCATGCGGACGAAGTCGTACGCGCGCGTGAAGAACGCCGCGAACGTCGAGGCGAACGGCTTCCAGCCGCGCACCTGCATGCCGACGGCCGCGGCGACCATCTGCTGCTCGGCGATGTACATCTCGAAGTACCGCTCCGGGTGGGCCTTGGTGAAGATCTCCGCGAAGGTCGAGTTGGAGACCTCGCCGTCGAGGGAGACGACGGCGCCGTCGGCCGTTCCGAGGGCGGCCAGCGCCTCGCCGTAGGCCTTGCGGGTGGCGACCTCGTCGCCCACCTCGTAGCGGGGCAGCTCGAGCGCTCCCGTCTCGAAGGAGTGCGGCTCCCCCGGCTCGGGCCGCGAAACGTCGATCGTCAGGTCGCGGATGCCGCCCAGCTCCTCGATCGCCGCCTTCGGGTCGTCGAGCGCCTTGCCGTGCATGCCGCCCTTGTCCTCGACGGCCGCGACGCCCTTGCCCTTGACCGTCCTGGCGACGATCGCGACCGGCTTGCCCTCGACGGAGAGCGCCTCGGCGTAGGCTGCGTCGATCGCCTCGACGTCGTGGCCGTCGATCTCGATCGCGTGCCAGCCGTTCGCCTCGACGCGGCGCGCGTACGAGTCGAGGTCCCAGCCGTGCATCGTCTCGCCGCGCTGGCCCAGCCGGTTGACGTCGACGATCGCCGTCAGGTTGTCCAGCCCGGCGAACGCGGCGTGCTCGAAGGCCTCCCACATCGACCCCTCGGCCATCTCGCTGTCGCCGGTGAGCGCCCAGACCCGGTAGCGCAGGCGGTCGAGCCGCTTGCCGGCCAGGGCGACGCCCACGGCGATCGGCAGTCCCTGGCCCAGCGAGCCGGTGGCGACGTCCACCCACGGGAGAACGGGCGTCGGATGGCCCTCGAGCCTGCTCCCGAACTTCCGGAACGTGAGGAGCTCGTCGTCCGAGATGGCGCCCGCGGCCTTGTAGACCGCGTACAGCAGGGGCGAGGCATGCCCCTTCGAGAAGATCAGGTGGTCGTTGGCCGGGTTCTCCGGCTGGTCGAAGTCGTACCGGAGGTACCCGTCCAGGAGGACGGCCATGAGGTCGGCGGCCGACATCGAGGAGGTCGGGTGGCCCGACTTCGTCACCGCGGCTGCGCGGATCGAGTCGACCCGCAGCTGCTGTCCCAGCTCGCGACGGCGCTCGCGGTCGTCCATGGCGGCCATCCTACCCCCGAGGCCCGAACCGAACCGATCGTGGGTCGGGGACATGCCACCATAGGGACATGGCAGTGCTCATCGCCTCGAACCTGCGCAAGGAGCTCTCGGGCGACCCGCTCTTCGAGGGCGTGTCCTTCACGCTCGAGCGCCGCGACCGCGTCGCGCTCGCGGGACCGAACGGCGCGGGCAAGACGACGCTCATGCGCATGATCGTGGGCGAGACCGCGATCGACGCGGGCGAGCTCGCGCTCGAGAAGGGCACGCGCATCGCGCTCCACGACCAGCGGCCCCCCGTCGACCGGGATTTCACCCTGCGCGAATATGTCCTCTCCGGCGCAGCGGACCTCGTCGCGACGGAACGCGAGCTGCAGAGGCTCGAGGAGGCGATGGCCGGCGGCGCCGACGACCCTCCCACGCTCGGCGCGTACGCACGGGCGCAGGCCCGGCTCGAGCACGCCGGCGGCTACGCGTGGCGGGAGCATGCCGCCTCCGTCCTGCGCGGCCTCGGCTTCCACGACCCGGACCTCGACCGGCCGCTGCGGACGTTCTCGGGCGGGGAGGTCACGCGCGCGTCGCTGGCCCGCGCGCTCAGCGGCGACCCCGACCTGCTGCTCCTCGACGAGCCCACCAATCACCTGGACGTGGAGAGCCTCGAGTGGCTCGAGCGCGAGCTCGCCTCACTCGACGCGGCATGCGTGATCGTCGCGCACGACCGCTGGTTCCTCGAAGCAGTGACCAACGCGACGCTCGAGCTCGAGGCGGGGCGCTCGACGTACTTCCCGGGCCCCTGGCACGCCTGGCGGCGCGAGAAGGCCGAGCGCGCCGCGCATGCCCAGAAGACCGCCGACCGGCTCGCCGAGGACATCGCGCGCCTGGATCGCTTCGTGGCGCGGTTCCGGTACAAGAAGTCGAAGGCGAAGCAGGCGCAGGCGAAGCTGACCCAGATCGGGCGGTTGGAGAAGGAGCGCTCCGAGGCGGCGGGCGAGGCGTCGCTCCTCGGCCGGCGCACGCGCGGGCTCGGCTTCGAGTTCGGCGAGCCGAAGCGGAGCGGCCGCGACGTCCTCGTGCTCGAGGGCGAGGAGGTAGGCGTCGCGGGACGGACGCTGCTGCGGAACGTCAGCTTCGCGCTCGAACGGGGCGAGCACGTCGCGCTCGTCGGGCCCAACGGCAGTGGCAAGACGACCCTCATCGAGCAGGCCGTCGCCGGCGGCTTCAAGCTCGGCTACGGCGTCGAGGTCGGGTACTTCTCGCAGCACGGCACCGAGCTCGACGAGCGCGGCAGCGCGCTGGACTGCGTGCAGGCCATGACGGGGCTGACCCGGCCGAAGGCGCAGTCGCTCCTCGGCCGCTTCCTCTTCTCGGGCTGGGAGGCCCACATGAAGCAGGTGCGCGAGCTCTCCGGGGGTGAGCAGCGGCGCCTCGGCCTCGCGGTGCTCGTCGCCTCCGGGTCGAACTTCCTCGTCCTCGACGAGCCGACGAACCACCTCGACCTCGCCTCCCGCGAGGCGCTCGAGGCCGCGCTCGAGGCCTTCCCGGGGAGCGTGCTGCTCGTCTCGCACGACCGCGCGCTCCTCGACGCGGTGGCCGAGCGCACGCTCGCGATCGAGGACGGAACGATCCGCGCCTACGACGGCGGGTGGGCCGACCTCGTCCGCAGCCGCGCAGAGCGGCAGGAGGACGCGAAGGTGGAGCGGCCCGCGAAGCCGCCGAAGGCCCGGCCGCCCGCGCGCTCGAAGCCGGATCCTGATCCGCTCACCGGCATCGAGCGGGAGATCGAGGCCAAGGAGCGTCGGATCGGCGAGCTCGAGAAGCGGCTCGCGGCCGACTGGTCCGACGTCGACACGATCGCCGCGCACCGGCTGGCGCGCGAGGAGCTCCAGACCCTGCTCGCCCGCTGGGAGGCGTTGCTCGAAGAGGTCGCCGAGCGCTCGTCGCATCCGTAGCCCGTTCGGGGCCTCAAGCGGTCGCCGGGGGGTGCCGACCTCCTGTGAGTGACTGCGGCCCGCGTCCTCGTCGTCGTCTTGGCGCTGAGCGCCCTCGCCGTCTACCTCGGCCCTTACCGCGAGCGGCAGCAGGACGAGGCCGAGCTCGCGCGGATCGCCAGCATCATCGCCGGCCGCGGCGTCAGCGTCGAGTGTCCCGGCGCCCTCGCGACCCTCACGGACGTGAGTTCCCGCGACGGCTCCGTCGAGTTCAGGCCGGACGGGACTCCTGTGGACGAGGCGAGGCTCTCGAGCGCCACGTGCGCACGGCTCCGTAGCTTCCTGGCCGGCGACGTGCCGGGGCTCGCCTGCCTCGCGGTCGAGGCGCAATGCTCCGAGGAGGCCGAGCGCGCCGCCGTTGCCGTCAACGTCCTGAGCCACGAGGCCTGGCACCTGCGCGGCGTTCGCGACGAGGCCGCCGCCCAGTGCTACGCGCTGCAGACGAACGCCGACACCGCGCGCCGGCTCGGCGCGACCCCGGGCGAGGCCGCCGCCATCGCGTCCTGGGTCGTGCGCCGGGTCCAGCCCGCGCTGCCATCGGAATACCGCACCTCCGAGTGCCACGACGGCGGCCCGCTCGACCTGCACCCCGAGCGGGCGGCCTGGCCCTAGAGCTCAGCTGCCGCCCGCGTCGCTCCCGCCGAAGGTTGCGATCAGGGCCTCGGCGACGACCCGCATCGGCCGGCCGGACACCTGGCTCGCACGGCGCAGGCGCGCGAACGCATCCGATTCGGAGAGTCCGTCGCGCTCCATGAGGAGCCCCTTGGCCCGCTCGACGACCTTGCGCGTCGCCAGCGCCTCGGCGAGCGACTCCGCCTCCTCGCGCAGCGCCCGCAGCTCCTCGTGGCGCGCCCGGGCGGCATGGATGGCCGGGAGGAGGTCGGCCTCCCGGAACGGCTTCACGAGGTAGCCGAAGACGCCCGCCTCGACCGCGCGCGAGACGAGCTCGTCCTGGCCGTAAGCCGTCAGGACGACGATCGGGATCGGCCGCTCGGCGAGGATCCGGCGGGCGGCCTCGATCCCATCGAGGCGCGGCATCTTCACGTCGAGGATGGCGAGGTCCGGCTGCTCGCTGGCGGCGAGAGCGACGGCCTCCTCGCCGTCCCGTGCCTCCGCGCAGACCTGGAATCCGGCGCGCTCGAGGATCTCCTTCAGGTCGAGCCGGATGATGGTCTCGTCCTCGGCGACGAGGATCCTCACGCGGCGGCGCCTTCCCCTCCGCCCGGAGCCGCGAGCCGCCGGCACGAAGCCGGCACGCGCGCGTGACACACACGTGCGGATTCCCGGATTAGGCTCGAGGCATGGGACGGGGAGGTGGGTCTCCCAGACACACGCGCGTCGATCAAGGAGCGCGCAGGGAGACGGGACGCCCGGGGAGGGAACGCGGGATTCCGGCTCGGGACGAGCGCGCTCACGGCGCAGGGAACGCGACCTCTGCGCGCAGCCCGCTGCCCGTGGAGACGAGCGACAGCTCGCCCTGCAGCTCGTCGCGGACGAGGGCGCGCACGATCGAGAGGCCCGTGCCTTCCGCGGCGCCGTCGCGCCACGCACCGTTGTCCGTCACCGTGAGGAGGACGCGGCCGTTCCCGCGCGCGAGCTCGACGCGCACGTCGTCGCCGCCGTGCTCGAGCGCGTTCCCGAGCAGCTCGCTGAAGACGAGCGCGAGCGCCGTCGCCCGACCACCGTGGAGCGAGATCGGCTCGAGGCGAGAGCTCACGCGCTTGCCGCGCCCGAGCCCCTGGACGAGCATGGCGCGCAGGCGCTCCACGAGCTCGCCGAGGTCGACGTCGTCGTCGTGCCGCTCCGTCAGCACCTCGTGGACGGCGGCGATCGCGAGGATGCGGTTCACCGAGTCGTCGAGCGCCTTGCGCGGATCGATCTCGCCCGCGCTGGTCGCCTGGAGGCGGAGCAGCGACGCCACCGTCTGGAGGTTGTTCTTGACCCGGTGGTGGATCTCCTGGGCGAGCACCCCGCGCATGACGGCGCGACCATGCTCGAGCGCCACGGCCGCGTGCCGCGCGATCGAGGCGAGCAACCGCCGCTCCTCGTCCGTGAACGGCCGGTCGCGGTCGCACACGAGCTCGCCGACCTGCCGGCCCTTCCAGCGCAGTGGAAAGCGGACGGCGTACGCCCCGGCGCGGCCTTCCGGCCAGGCGATCGTGCCGTCCTCGAGGACGAGCGCCGCGCCGGTCGCCTCCACCGTGGCCATCGTCGTCTTCACGATCGCCTCGAGCGACTCCTCCAGGTAGAGCGACTCGGACACGGCCTCCGAGATGGCCGCGAGCGCCTCGAGCTCCGCCACGCGCCGCTGCGCGTGGTCGTAGAGCTTCGCGTTCTCGATCGCCTGGGCCACCTGGCCCGCGATGGCCATGAGCAGGTCGATCTCCTCCCGGCCGAACTCGCGCGCCTCCTCGGTGCGGACGTTGAGCGCTCCCTCGAGCCGGTCCCGCGCCAGGATGGGCACGGCGAGGATGGACTGGTACTGCTCCTCGCGCAGGTTCGGGAAGCGCTTGAAGCGCGGATCCAGGTGCGCGTCGCGCGCGATCATCACGGGTGCGCGCTCGACCGCAGCCGTTCCGGTGATGCCCTCGCCGGGGCGCATCTTGGGAACGCGCGTCATGTCCTCCACCCGCGTCCCGAACGAGGCCCGCAGGACGAGCTCGTCCGCCGCCTCGTCGTAGAGATAGACGAAGCAGGCGTCGGTCTCGAGCGCCTCCGCGACCTTGCGCGCGATGAGCTCGAAGACCTCGTCCAGGTCGAGCGTCGAGTTGACCGCCGCGATCGTCTCGGTCAGGAGGCGCAGGTGCCGCCCGGATCTGTCCACGAGGGACATTCAAGCACCCGTTTCGCGCCACCGATAACGAGGACGTGACGCCGCCGCCTCCGACCGGCGCGAGGCCGCCCCGCCTCGTCCTGCGCTTCGCGATCTACAGCGCGTTCGCGCTGGCCCTCGCGGGCGCCGGAATTTTCTACGTCGTGCGTGCACAGATGCTCGACCAAGCCGAGCGCGAGACGGCCGAGCGGGGCGAGCGGGTCGCCGTCCGGATCGGCGATCGGCTCGCTCCGCGCGACGTGACGGCGGGCGCCTCGGCCGAGAAGCTGGCGGCGCTCGATGCGGCGTTCGAGCACGAGCTCGGCCACGACCTCGTGCTCGTGAAGCTCTGGACGCCCGACGGAGTCGTGGCGTATTCGAACGACCACGAGCTGATCGGATCGCGGACCATGGAGGCGGACGAGCTGGCGGCCGTCCTCGCGGGGGAGGTCGGACGCGAGGTCACGGATCTCGCCCACGAGGGAGGCTCCGAGCCGCTCAAGACACTCGAGACCTTCGTTCCCGTCACGAACGGCAAGCGCGTGGTGGCGGGGCTGGAGACCTTCTACGACTACGACCGCGTCGCGGCGGACGTCCGGACGACGATGACGCGGGTGAGCATCGCCCTCGTGCTGACGCTCCTCCTCCTCTACGCGACGCTCCTCCCGATCCTGCGCCAGGTCACCCGCGTGCTCGGCGCGCGGAACACGCGCCTGGCAGAGCATGCCGCCGAGCTCGCCAGGGCGCTCGACGAGCGGCACCAGGTCGAGCAGCGGTTGAGCCAGGCCGAGCAGAACTACCGCAGCCTCGTGGAGCAGCTCCCGCTCGCCATGTACATGGACAGGCTCGACGAGACGAGCTCCACGATCTACACGAGCCCGCAGATCGAGGCGATCCTCGGGTACCCGACGCTCGACTGGATGAGCGATCCGGACTTCTTTCCCAAGGTGCTCCATCCGGACGACCGCGAGCGCGTCCTCGAGGAGCACCGGCGCAACTACGCGGAGGGACGGTCGTTCACGACGGAGTACCGGGCGATCGCGCGCGACGGCCGCGTCGTCTGGATCCTCGACGAGGTCACCGTCGCCCGTGACGAGAACGGCAGGCCCACGCACGCGCAGGGCTTCATGCTCGACGTCAGCGAGCGCAAGGCCGCGGAGCAGCAGCTCGAGCGCAGCCACGCCGAGCTGAGCGCGCTCCACGACACGGCCCTTCAGCTCATCGACGAGCTCGACGCGCAGAAGCTCCTCGAGCGCATCGCCGCCCGCGCGGGCGAGCTCGTCGGCACGGACGCCACGTACGTCTACCTGCGGGACGGCGAGGAGGAGCTCCGCGTGGCCGTCGGCACGGGCGCCTTCGCGGGCAACGTCGGGCAGCGGCTGGGCAAGGGCGAAGGCCTCGCGGGCCGGGTGTGGGCGCGGGGCGAGCCGGTCACCGTCGACGACTACCAGACCTGGGAAGGCAGGCACAGGCGATTCGAGGGCTCTCCGTTCCACGGCGTCGTGGGCGTCCCCCTCCGGTCCCGCACCGACTTCGTGGGCGTCCTGGGCGTGGCCTTCCTCGAGGAGGGCCGGACGTTCACCGAGCCGGAGCTCGCCCTCCTCTCCCGCTTCGCCCATCTCGCCTCGCTCGCCCTCGAGAGCGCGCGGCTCTACTCCTCCGCGCAGGAGGAGCTCCAGGAGCGCCGCCGCGCCGAGGGCGCCCTCCGCGAGGCGGAGCTGCGGTACCGCACGCTGGTCGAGCACCTCCCGCTCGCGACCTACATCAGCCCGGTGGACTCGTCGCTCGGGAACCTCTACGTAAGCCCCCAGGTCGAGGAGCTTCTGGGCTACCCCGCCGACGCATGGCTCCGCAGCCCCGAGCTTCTCCTGCAGACGGTCCACCCGGACGACCTGGAGCGGCTGCTTGCGGACGCCGAGCGCCTGCGAACGACCGGGGAGCCGGTCAGGGCCGAGTACCGTTATCGCGCCGCGGACGGGCGCACAGTCTGGGTGCTCGACGAGACGAACCTCGTGCGGGACGAGGACGGTACCCCGCTCTGGGTGCAGGGCTTCCTGCTCGACATCACCGAGCGCAAGTCCGCCGAGGAGACGCGCGCCCGGCTCGCGGCGATCGTCGAGTCGTCGGACGACGCGATCATGAGCGCCTCGCTCGACCTCGCCTTCACGAGCTGGAATCGCGGCGCCGAGCGCCTGTTCGGCTACTCGGTGGACGAGGTGCTGGGCGCACCGATCACGCTCCTGATGCCGCCGGAGCGGCAGGAGGAGTCGCTCGCGCTCGTGCGGCGCGTCATCGACGAACAGCGAGTCGTCCACCTCGAGACGGTTCGTACGCACGAGGACGGGACGCCCGTCGACATCGCCTATACGTACTCGCCGATCCGCGACGCCGCCGGAACGGTGGTGGGGATCTCCGCCATCGGCCAGGACGTGACCGACCGCAAGCGTGCCGAGGCCGCCATCCGCGAGAGCGAGGCCAAGTTCCGCTCCTTCGTGGAGACGACGGAGGAGTGGGTGTGGGCGATCGACGAGCACGGCATCACCACCTACTCCAACCCGGCCGTGGAGCGGATTCTCGGCTACGCCGTCGATGAGGTCATGGGTCGCAGCTCGCTCGACTTCATGGTCGAGGAGGACCGAGACGCGGCTCTCGAGGAGCTCGCGACGCCGGCCGCCGGCACGGAAGGCTGGTCGGGTCTGGTCGTGCGCTGGCGGGCGAAGGACGGGAGCGTGCGACACCTGGAGAGCACCGCCACGCCGATCCTCGCCCCGGACGGCGAGCTGCTCGGCTGGCGCGGCACCGACCGGGACGTGACGCACCGCATCCAGGCGGAGGCCGAGCGTGAGCGCCTGCTCGCCGCCGAGCAGGATGCGCGTGCCGCCGCGGAGGCCGCCCAGCACGACCTCGCCGGGCAGAACGAGCGCCTGCGCGAGCTGGACCGGCTGAAGGACGAGTTCATCGCGCTCGTGTCGCACGAGCTTCGCACCCCGCTCACCTCCATCCGCGGCTACACGGAGCTGCTCCTCGACGGCGAGGCCGGCGAGCTCGGCGACGACCAGCGCCAGTTCCTGGGCGTCGTCGAGCGGAACGCGCACAGACTCCTCCATCTCGTCGGCGACCTCCTCTTCCTCGCCCAGGTCGAGGCGGGCAAGCTCGTCCTCGACCTGGGCGCCGTCGACCTCGGCGCGGTGGCCTCGGAGAGCGTCGAGGCCGCCCGCCCGCAGGCCGAGACGAAGGGCATCGTCCTGACGCTGGCCACCGGGCCCGTGCCGCCGGTCGCCGGCGACCGCGCGCGCATCGGGCAGCTCATGGACAACCTCGTCTCGAACGCGATCAAGTTCACCCCGGAGCGCGGCCGGGTCGACGTTCGGGTGCGGGCGCTCTCGGAGCGCGCCGTCTTCGAGGTGCGGGACAGCGGTATCGGGATCCCAGCGAACGAGCGGCAGCACCTCTTCCAGCGCTTCTACCGCACCTCGACCGCGACGGAGCAGGCCATTCAGGGAACGGGCCTCGGGCTCGCGATCTCGAAGGCGATCGTCGAAGCCCACGACGGGCGGATCACGCTCACCAGCGAGGAGGACGTCGGCACGACCTTCCGGGTCGAGCTGCCGCTCGGCCTGCACGCCGAGGTGAGCGAGCCGGCGGAGGTCGCCTCGTGAGCCTGGACCAGACGACGAGCCCGCTCGTCCTCGTCGCCGACGACGACCCGGATATCCTCTCCCTCGTCCGCTTCCGGCTCGAGCGCGAGGGCTACGACGTCGTCTGCGCGCCCGACGGGCAGGCGGCGCTCGAGCTCGCGCTCGACCGCACCCCGGACCTGGCCGTCCTCGACGTGATGATGCCCCGCCTCGACGGCTTCGAGGTCGCGCGGCGCCTGCGCGGGCACGAGCCCACGAAGGCGATGCCCATCATCCTCCTGACCGCGCGCGTCGGGGAGTCGGACCTCGAGCACGGGTTCGAGATGGGCGCGGACGACTACGTCACGAAGCCGTTCAGCCCGCAGATGCTGCGGGAGCGGGTTCAGGCGGCGCTAGGGATCTGCCCCTAGGGCCGGTACCGGTAGCCGAAGCCGCGCACGGTCTCGATGGCCGAGCCCTCGGCACCGGCGGCCTCGAGCTTGCGCCGCAGGTAGCCGACGTAGAGCTTCACCTGGTCGCGCGACGCACCGTAGGGATCGCCCCACACGAGCTCGAGCAGCTGGTCGTGGCCGAGAAGCTGGCCCGGGTGGCGCACGAAGGCGGAGAGCAGCCGGAACTCGAGCGGCGTCAGCGTCACGTCTTCTCCCTGCACGGCGACGCTCCGCTGCGCGAAGTCCACGGTCACGAGCGCGTCCGCGTAGGTGTCCTGCGTCTCCTCGCGCGGGCCGGCGCGCCGGAGGAGGGCCTCGACGCGAGCGAGCAGCTCCTGCCTGCCGAACGGCTTCGTGACGTAGTCATCGGCACCCGCCTTCAGGCCGCGGACCTTCTCCAGCTCCGCCGCGCGCGCCGTCAGCATGGCGACCGGGACGTCCGAGAGGTCTCGAATCCGCTCGAGCGTCTCCCATCCGTCCAGCTCGGGCATGGAGACGTCGAGGAGGACCACATCCGGGGGTGAGGCGTAGAACGCGCGCAGCCCATCGCGGCCGTTCGTAGCCTCGTCTACGTCGTAGCCCTGACGCTCCAGCAGCTGGCGTACGAGGCCGCGGATGTCCGCGTCGTCGTCGACGACCAGCACTCGACCGCGCTTCATACGCGTTCCATACCAGATCCCGCCGGGGACCGCATCCTCCGGGGCGATAGTGAGAACCGTGGCGAGGATCCTGGTCTGCGACCCCAATCCCGAGGTCAGGGCACTGATGGGATACGTCGTCTCCCGGCTCGGTCACGAGCCCGTCTACCCGGGCGGTCCGGGCGACGTCCTGCCCCACGACGTCGACGTGCTCCTCCTCGAGCCGGCCGACCCGCGCTCGCTGGGCGCGGCGCAGGTCCTGCGGCTCCGGCACGAGCACCTGCCGATCGTCTGCGCGAGCATCTACCCCGAGACGGTCCACGCACGCCGCCTCGCGCCCGTGGCCTACCTCGTGAAGCCGTTCCCGCTCGCCGAGCTCGAGGGCGCGCTCACGACGGCGGTCGAACGCATCTCGCTGGCCGTCTAGGGCCCCGTTTCCGGCCCGTAGAGCCGCTTAACGACCACGAGCTGCTCAGAGAAGCAGCTCGCAGTCGGCCGTCAGTCAGTCCCCCGCTTCCAAAGGAAGCGGCGACACCAACGAAATGGTACTCCTCGTGACACCGGGTTACAAGACCGAGAGGTACTTCTCGAGCTCCCACGGCGTGAGCTGCACGCGATAGTCGTCCCACTCGGCCCGCTTCAGCTTCACGTAGCTGTCGAAGACGTGGTCCCCGAGCGCTTTGCGGGCGAGCTCGGACTCGGCGAGCGCGTCGATCGCCTCGCCCAGCGTCTCCGGCAGGGCCACGATGCCGCGCTCCTTGCGCTCCTCGGCCCGGAGCTTGTACAGGTTGCTCTCCATCGGGGGGGGCAGCTCGTAGCCACGCTCGATCCCCTCGAGGCCGGCGTGCAGGAGCGCTGCGAACGTGAGGTAGGGATTGCAGGCGGGGTCGGGGCAACGGATCTCCGCGCGCGTCGCCTGCTCGTTCCCGGGCTTGTAAAGCGGGATACGGATGAGCGCCGAGCGGTTGCGCCGCGACCAGGCCACGTAGACCGGGGCCTCGTAACCGGGGACGAGGCGCTTGTAGGAGTTCACCCACTGCGCGAAGACGGCCGAGATCTCGCGGGCGTGATGGAGCTGCCCGGCGATGAACGCCTTGCCGGTCTGCGACAGGTGCCACTCGTCGTCGCCGTCGAAGAACGCGTTCGTCCCGTCGGCGAAGAGCGACTGGTGCGTGTGCATGCCCGACCCGTTCTCGCCGAAGAGCGGCTTTGGCATGAAGGTCGCGTGGTGGCCCGCCTTCTTCGCGATCTCCTTCACGACCAGCCGGTAGGTGATCGTATGGTCGGCCATGTCGAGCGCCGGCGCGAAGCGCATGTCGATCTCGTGCTGCGAGGGCCCGACCTCGTGGTGGACGTACTCGATCGGGATCCCCATCGACTCGAGCGCCGCGATCGTCTCGTTGCGAAGCTCCCAGGCCGCGTCGAGCGCCGTCATCGCGAAGTAGCCGCCCTCGTCGAGCGGCTCCGTGCCCTTGTCGTCCTCGAACAGGAAGTACTCGAGCTCCGGGCCGACGTTGAACGTGTCGAAGCCGAGGCCGCGCATGCGCTCGACCGCGCGCCGTAGGACGTAGCGGGGGTCGCCGTCGTACGGCTCGCCCTCGGGGGTGACGACGTCGCAGATCATGCGCGCGACCTTGATGTCCCCGTTCGGCATGAGCTGGTAGGTGCCAGGGTCCGGGATCGCGACCATGTCGGACTCCTCGATGGCGTTGAACCCCGTGATGGAGGAGCCGTCGAAACCCATGCCGTCGTCGAGCGCCCCCTCGAGCTCCGCGGGAGTAATCGAGAAGCTCTTCAGATGGCCCTCGATGTCGGTGAACCAGAGATGGACGAACTTCACGTCCTCCCTCTTCACCTGGTCGAGCACCCGCTGCCGCTCCTCCGGCTCGCTCGTCGCCCGTCCTCGTTCCTCGACCTGGGCCATACCGCCTCCTTAAATGCAAAGAGCCCCGGGCGGACGTCCGCCCGAGGCCTCGTCGCCTCGTCAACGGTCGGAGTGTACACCAGCCCGCGCCGGCTGAGCTACGCCTCGCCGCCCGAGGGCACGTAGCCCTCGTCCCGGCTCAGACGGATCGCACGGCCGTAGAGCCAGAGCGCGGGAGCCAGGACGAGCGCACCGACGGACAGCGCGGCCCGCATGCCGAGCGCCGACCCGACGCCGCCCAGGGCGGGGCCACCGCCCCACTCGCCAGCCGAGTCGCCGAGGTTCGTGATCGAGATGACCGTGGCGCGGACGCGCGAGTCGTCGACGTTCGCGTTCAGCCAGGTCGCCCACACCGGGTACGAAAGCGACCTCGCCACGTCGATGGTCCAGAAGGCCGCCACCGCGAGCAGGAAGCTTCCGGCGAGCGCGAAGGCGAGGGTGGCGGCGATGAGCAGGCTGTCGAGGACGAGCAGGATGCGTGCCATCGTGTCGCGCCCCGCGCGCTCGAAGCGCGGCACGAGCGGCTGGGCGACGGCCAGCGCCAGGAGCAGCGCCCCTGCGTTCAGGACGCCGAACCAGAGGATCGGGTCGAGGCTCCCGAGCCCGGGGACGCCGACGTCGACAAGCAGGTGGGCCTCCCAGAGCCGGTCGACCGCCTCGCTCCACATGCCGCCGAAGAACGCGATGCCGACGATGACGAGCAGGACCGGGCGCGCCCGCACGAGGCGCCCGCCGTCGCGGGCCGTGTGGGCCAGCGCCCGGGCGCGGCCCAGCTCGCCCCTCGGTGCCGGTCGGAAGCCCGTCTCGGGCATCACCAGCGCGAGCAGGAGCCCGAGCACCAGGAAGAGCAGGCCGCCGACGACGATCGGCAGGCGCAGGTCGACGAGGGCGAGGCCGACGGCCAGGCCGATCCCGACCAG
>JBOHAK010000446.1:0-4260 GCA_050697795.1 Gaiellaceae bacterium | reverse complement strand
CTCGAGGACCGCGCCGAGCTCCGGGACTACTTCGATCGCCTCCGCGCCGTTCGCCTGGAGATCGGCGGCGCGGATCTGATCGCGCTCGGGCTGCCGGAGTCCCCGCGTGTGGGCGAGATCCTCGGCGAGATCCGGAAGCGGAAGCTCAACGGCGAGCTGGACGGGCGCGAGGCGGAGCTGGCCGCAGCGCGCGAGCTCGTGGCAGAGAGCGTCCTCGCATGACCGTCGCGACCGCGAGTGAGATCGCCGAGCGCTACGCGCGTGTCTGCGAGGAGGTCGGACCGACGGTCACGGTGGTCGTTGCGACGAAGTACGTGTCGGCCGAGGAGATGGGAGTGCTCGCCGAGGCAGGCGTCGAGGTCGTGGGAGAGAACCGCGCGCAGGACCTCGACCGCAAGCACGCCCTCCATGGCGAGGCGTTCCGCTGGCACTTCATCGGCCACCTTCAGTCGAACAAGGCCAAGGTCGTGAACCAGCTGTGCGAGCTCGTTCACTCGATCGGCTCGGACTCCGCCGCGCGCCGCGTCACGATTCCGGCGCTCCTCGAGGTCAACCTCTCCGGCGAGGAGTCGAAGTCCGGGATCGCGCCGGCCGACCTCCCCGCGTTTCTCGCCGAGGCGCGCGGCCTGGGCGTGGACGTCCGCGGGCTCATGACAATGCCGCCGCTCGCCGACGACGCGGAGGTCTCGCGGCCGTACTTCCGGTCGCTCCGAGAGCTCGCAGCGGAGCACGGCCTCCCCGAGCTGTCCATGGGGACCTCCCAGGACTACCGGGTGGCGGTCGAGGAGGGGGCCACGCTCGTGCGGATCGGCTCCGTACTGTTCGGTCGGTAGACTCCAGCGGCGGCAATGGGAGTAGCAGACGTCTGGAGTCGTGCACTCGTCTACTTCGGCATCGTCGAGGAGGACGAGTACTGGGACGAGGAGGCCTACGCGGCCGAGGAGGACCTGGAGCGGACGTACGACCGCGACCGTCAGAACGTGCGCCGCCTGAACCCGCGCTCGCGGCAGCGGGACGAGTTCGAGGACTGGTCCGAGCCGGACGCGCAGGGCTCGGCCCGCACGGCCGTGCTCCGCCCCTCGGGCGGCCGACGTCCGCTCGAGGCGGTCGCCTCCGCGTCGGTGCGCGTGCATCTCGTGGTCCCGCGGAGCTTCAACGACGCGCAGTCGATCGCCGACAAGTTCAAGGACGCGGTCCCGGTTATCGTCAACCTCCAGGGGACGGACGCCGAGCTGTCGAAGCGCCTCATCGACTTCTCGAGCGGACTCACCTACGCGCTCGGCGGGAGCATGCAGCGTGTCGCGGACAAGGTCTTCCTGCTCACGCCCCGCAACGTCGAGGTCTCGGCGGAGGAGCGTGCACGCCTCATCGACCACGGCTTCTTCAACCAGTCCTAGCTTTCAGCGGGCGGGCGCGACGACGCTCACCGGCCGCGCGGCGCTGTAGGTTTCCGCGGATGCCGCTTGCAGACGCCATCTCGACGGCCAAGGGCTTCGTCGAGGCTCTGTACTACGTCTACCTGATCTGCATCATCGCCTACATCATCGCGTCCTGGCTCCCGCTCCCCTACAACACGGCTCTCAACCGGCTGCAGCGCTTCCTCTACGACGTGGTCGACCCGTACCTGCGCCTCTTCCGGCGCTTCATCCCGCACCTCAACCTGGGAGGGCTCGGGCTCGACCTCTCGCCCATCGTGGCGATCATCACGCTCTGGATCGTCCACTCGCTCGTCCAGCGCGGCCTGAGCGCGCTCTAGCGCAGGACATCGCGCCGCCGCGGCGAAGGTGAGTCGTCGCCATGTCGCTCACCCCTGTCGAGATTCGTCACGTCAAGCTGGACCGCCGCGTGCTCGGCTACGAGCGGCGGGCGGTGGAGAGCCTGCTCGAGGAGATCGCCGCGAGCTTCGAGGACGTATGGCGCGAGCGCGCCGACCTGCGCGACGAGATCGAACGGCTCGAGAGCGAGCTCCTGCGCCAGCGTGAGATCGAGGAGGCGCTCCGCTCGACGCTCCTCTCGGCCGAGCGCATGGCCGACGAGCTCCGCGCGCGAGCCCACCGCGAGGCGGACCTGATCGTCGAGGAGGCGCGCGCGCGCGCCCGCGAGATCGCGGGCTCGGGGGAGGCCGAGCAGGAGCGCGTCCACGCCGAGATCCGCCGGCTGCGTGCCCTCGAGGCGGAGGTGCGCGCCGAGTACAGAGCGTTCCTCGCCGCCGCGCTCGAGCGTCTCGAGGGCGGCCCGCCGGGCGGCCTCGGAGAGCCCGGACGGGGCCGCCACCAGGCCGCCTGACCCCGCGGGAGGGGCGAGGACCCGGCGATATACTCGGAGCGTGAACACGGACCGCTTCCGCAGGCTGCTCCTCGACGAACGCAACCGCGTGACGACGACGATCGAGAACTTCCACGAGGCGAACTCGCGCTCGCTCGAGGAGGAGACCGAGGAGGAGACCTACGACAACCACCTCGCCGACTCGGCCACAGCGACCCTCAATCGCGAGATCGACTACACGCTCGAAGAAAACTCCGAGCACGTGCTGGGCGCGCTCAACGACGCGCTCGAGCGGATCGACAACGGGACGTTCGGGAGGTGCGTGCGCTGCGGGACGCAGATCGCCGAAGAGCGGCTCGAGGCTATCCCGTACGCGACAAGGTGCATCGACTGCCAGCGTCTCGCCGAGAGGGGCTAGTCAACTCGCCGGCGAGGCTGATCGACGTTCGCGTCGGATCGGCCACGGACGGACGCGTGCCGATCTCGATGGTCGAGCGGTCGCTCTCCGCGACCCCGTTCCACTGGCTCGGCCTGTTCTCCGTCGGCTTTGCGGCGATCATCGCCGACCAGGTGACCAAGCAGATCGTCATCAGCCAGCTCGACCTGGGCGACGCGGTGCACGTGGCGGGCCCGCTCGAGATCCGGCACGTCACGAATCCCGGCATCGCGTTCGGGCTCTTCTCGAGCTGGGCGTCGATCGTCACGGCCCTGACCGCACTCGCCGTGGGGTGGATGCTCTTCTACTTCGCGCGGGCGGGCGCCCGTCATCCGGTGCTGCCCGTCGCGCTCGGCCTGCTCGTCGGCGGAAGCCTGTCGAACCTCATCGACCGGATCCGGCTCGGGCACGTCACCGACTTCCTCGACCTGCGCTTCTGGCCCGCGTTCAACCTCGCCGACACCTTCATCGTCGTCGGCGTGGGCATCCTGCTCGTCGCGCTCGTCTCGGCCGAGCGCCAGCCACGCCTGCGGCGCACGGCTCCCAAGACGACGGGATGAAGCTCGTCGTGCCGCCGGAGGCGGCCGGCGAGCGGCTCGACCGCTTCCTGGCCGTCTGCGACGGCGTGGGATCCCGTGCCGCCGCCGAGCGGCTGCTGGGGGCCGGCGCGGTGCTCGTCGACGGGGACGTGCGCCCCAAGAGCCATCGCCTCGGTGGCGGCGAGCTGCTCGAGGTGGCGCTGCCCGAGCGCCGAGGGAGCGAACTCGAGCCCGAGCAGGTCGAGGGGCTCCGCGTCGCCTGGGAGGACGAGCACCTGCTCGTCGTGGACAAGCCCCCGGGCGTCGTCGTCCATCCGTCGGCGGGACACGCGGGCGGGACGCTCGTCCACGGGCTGCTCGCGCACGCGATCGAGGGAGGCGACGAGCCCGAGCGGCCGGGCATCGTCCACCGGCTCGACCGCGACACGTCGGGGCTCCTCGTCGTCGCCCGCTCAGACGAGGCGCACCGACGGCTGCAGGAGCTGCTGCGGCGCCGCGAGCTCGTGCGCGAGTACCTGGCGCTCGTCCGCGGCCGCCCGCGCTCGCGCGCCGGGCGCATCGATGCGCCGATCGGCCGCGACCGCCGCGACCCGACGCGCCACTCGCTCGACTCTCCCACCGCGCGCGAGGCGGTCACCTCCTTCGACCTGGTCGAGCTCCTCTCGGCGCACGCGCTCCTCCGCGTCCGGCTCGAGACGGGGCGGACGCACCAGATCCGCGTCCACCTCGCCGCCGTCGACCTGCCCGTTGCAGGCGATCCCGTCTACGGCGTCGCCGGCGACCTCGGCCTCGCACGGCAGTTCCTCCACGCCGCCCGCCTCGCGTTCCCGCATCCGTTCGAGGAGCGCGAGGTGGAGGTCTCCTCGCCCCTTCCGGCCGATCTCGAGGCAGCGCTCGACATCGCCCGAAAGGGGGAGGCTGCCCTGTCCTAGCGTCGGTAGCGTCCCGTGCGGGGGTCTCCGTTTCTTGAGCTTTTTCCGCCGCCTCGGCCCGGTTGCAGCGATCGCCGCGACGCTGCTC
>JBOHAK010000445.1:0-3360 GCA_050697795.1 Gaiellaceae bacterium | reverse complement strand
GACCAAGCACGGGCAGATCTTCGGGACTCGCAGCCGGATCGACCGGGTTCGGATCCAGGAACCCGACGGGGAGAAAACCCCATTCGGGATGGGCGACTAGCCGCCTCCCCACGAGCTGGCCAACGCGACCCGCGCCGACTATGAGCGTGCGACGTAGCCGTCGACCTCTCTTCCACTCGCGACGTTCCCACTGGGTCAAGCAGGTGCGTCCGAGGGCGAGCAGCGCAGCGGCCAGCACCCACTGCCGCACACCTTGCGGTGCCAGGAGGGGATCGTCGTAGAGCAGTGCGCGCGCCGCGAACGTGATCATGGCCGCAGACGCGGTTACAAAGAGTACGTCGCGGAGTTCGTCAAGCAACCGACGTGTCAGATGAGGCGCGTACGCGCCACGCAGCCACAGCATCACGAGGGTCGCGGCGGGGAAGGCGACGAGCCACTGCAAGGAAGCGCTGGGCATTCCAGCGAGTCGGAAGCTAATGAGAGCGGCGAGGGCCGACGCGATAAGCATCGTCGTATCGACCGCAGCCGTCGCCCTGATTCGCGCGCTGCTCGACCACGCCTTGCTATCTGCTGCAGGCCCTCCCGCCCAGGCTCCTATCCGCGGCCAGGTACCCGGAGTAGCTGCCCTGCTATGGGGTCCGGGGCCGCTCGGACTAATCACATTCGGGGCCCGTATCCCCCAGTTTCCAAGCGGCGCCTGGGCCGCCGCTCTCCTCCATTCCGTGAGACCGCATGATGCCGCATCATCCCGTACGCCTTCCCGACAGCGTTTCCGCCCGACCCTAAGCGGTTGCGACATTTGTGTCAAGACTGGCCCCGTTCCCTCGGCCCGTGGCCACAAGTGGCTGAGCTCGAGTGCCCGGGTCCCGTAGACGCGTGTCAGCGGAGGACGCCTGGCGGCCGGCCTAGGATCGGTTGTCTCGTGCAACTCGGCCTGACGTGCGTCTGGGTCGCCGGGCACGACCGGACCGAACTGACGCCGATCATCCAGTGCTGCATCCGCGAGGTATCGCCTAGGAGCTCCGAGCTTGTCGGAGCAGGAGCATTCGCAAGGCTCGGAGTCTTGTTTCCAAGGTGGGAGAGTGGTAAGGTCGCGACGTCTACCGGGTTGGAAGGCAGATCGTCTCCGCCTTGTTGGGGCTCAGACTCGTCCCGGCGTTCTCGAGTGAGAAAGGACGCGGCGCTTGAAACGGCTGCTCACTCTGATTCTCCTGGGAGCCGTTATCGTCCTCTGGTTCGCGCCTTCCGCGAGCGCCTCTGACGACGACGTAACGGTCGCTGCGGCGGGAGATATCGCGAAGTGTGGGAGCTCAGGCGACGAGGAGACTGCGGCCCTCGTTCAAGCTCTCGACCCCGACCGCGTGGTTACGCTCGGGGACAACGTTTACCCGGACGGTACAATCTCAGATTTTCTCGGCTGCTACGAGCCGTCCTGGGGTGTCTTCAAATGGAAGACCGCGCCTGCGCCGGGAAACCACGAGTACCACACGCCGGAGGCCGCCGGTTACAAGGAATACTTCAATCTATTCGACACGTGGTATGCGTGGGACCTCAACGGGTGGCGCTTCTACTCGCTGAACAGCGAAGAACGCATCGATGAGCAGGTGGAATGGCTCCGCGAAGATATGCAAGAAAATCCGCGTGACTGTTACGTCGCCTACTGGCACAGACCTCGGTACAGCGACGGACGGCACGGGGACGAGCCGGCGATGGAGCCAATCTGGAACACCTTCGCCTCACAAGGAGGCGACATCGTCCTCGCCGGGCATGACCACAATTACCAGCGCTTCGCAAGGATCGACGACGTGCGCTCGTTCGTCGTCGGGACCGGCGGGGCGGGACTCACGCCGATCTCTGGGGATCGCGCCAGGGTTTCGAACAGCGATACGCACGGCGTGCTCCTCTTGACGCTACGCGAAGGCGAGTATGACTGGAGCTTTGAGCCTGTGCCCGGGGGTACATTCCGCGAATCGCGCAGCAGCCGACTCTGCACAAACGACAGCGAGGAGCCGATCCCAAAGCGCCGGTGAGGTCAAGAGCCGAGTCCATCGTCGGTTCTGCTTGATCGAACGTGGGTCCCGCGACCAACCGTTAGAAGACCGGCGTCTCAGACTGGACGCCCCCGTCAGCGGCGCGTTGTAAGTCTCGCGCCCATCGTCACGTGGGCGCTAGCGGGTCGAGGATCGCGGGCATGCGGTCGACTTCTCCCTGAAGGCGGCCGTGGCCCCAGTTCGGCGCGGAATCCTCAAGCCGCTTGAGATGCCCATGCCTCTCGCCTCGAGCTGGCGGTCGTCGAGGTGCATTCGGTCAGGCATCCGCGCTGATCTTGCTGAGCTCCTCCTGGCTGCTCACAATGCGGCTGTCGGCGCCGAGCCGCTCCAGCAGTCGCTCGCGGGCGCCCGCGCCCGCTTCCACCAGCTCTAGGCGCTGGGCCGCCCCCAGGTGTGCGAGCGCCACACGCGCGAGCTCCTCGGGTGCGTCCGTGAAGACGCCGAGCCGGCAGCCGGCCGCCTGCAACGCCTGCAAAGCGGCATTCGCTTCCGCGCTTGGTCGCAGATACACGCGAGCGCGATCCTCCGCGAAGCGCTCGAGCTCCGCCCGCCAATCGCCGACCCCCGCGGCGGCCCAACGGTCGAGCTCGAGCGCGGCGGCGCTCCGGTCGTCGGGAAGCGCTTCGGGATCGAGAGGCGCGATCGAACCGAAGCGCCGCGAAGCCTCTCGCAGGAAGTCCCGCCAGAGGAGCCGCGTGTCGCCGAGAGCGCCGTCCAGGTCGATCGCTACGGCTTTCAGCGAGCCCACCGTGTTGAAGAGGCTGTTCTGGCTCTCGGCAAGGGCGGCCCTCCCCGTGTTGTAGGCACGCCGGCGAGCTGCCAGCTCTTCCGCCGAGAAGAGCAGAACACCCAGGACGACCCCGGCCGTGTCGATCGTCCAGTCGAGCGGCGAGCCCTGGCGTCCGGGCACGAACATCTGATGCACTTCGTCCGTCGCCGCGTACGCGGAGCCGAGCAGGACGGCCAGCGGCTCTCGGCGCACCGCCCGGAGGAGGAGCGCGCCTAGGATCGCGTACTCGGCGACGTGCGCCAGGTCGCGGGGCCCCAAGTCCCGGGGGCCGAGACCGCGATCGAGGCTCGGGATCGAGGAGAGCACGAAGATGAGGCCGGCCCAGACGACGACCGGCGCCCAGATCGTTAGGCGCGTAGCCACCTTCGGGCGGCC
Source organism: Gaiellaceae bacterium (assembly GCA_050697795.1). Lineage (GTDB taxonomy): Bacteria > Actinomycetota > Thermoleophilia > Gaiellales > Gaiellaceae > JAIBJN01. The sequence goes on along the minus strand of JBOHAK010000445.1, from coordinate 144 downwards.
AGACTAGCGGAGGGCTTGAAAGGAGGGCGAGGACGAGCGTGTCTTCAGTCACCGTGAGCGGGCCCGGAGCTCGCGGCCGAAGCGAAGAGGCACGAGCGCGGCCAGGCCGAGGCGGCCATGCTGGAGCCGTGGCCGCTCGAGGCG
>JBOHAK010000444.1:0-5164 GCA_050697795.1 Gaiellaceae bacterium | reverse complement strand
ATCGTTCAGGTCATGCGCACGGCCAGGCCCAAGCCGGAAGAGGCCCTCACGCGGTGAGGCTCGAGAACTCGTTCGAGGTGGACGCGCCGCCCGAGCGGGCCTGGGAGCTGCTCATGGACGTCCCGCGAATCGTCCCCTGCATGCCGGGGGCGACGCTCGACGAGGTCGTGGACGACTCCAGCTGGAAGGCGACGATGCAGGTGAAGCTCGGCCCGATCGGGCTCGTCTTCGCCACGGACGTGAGCCGCAAGGAGGTGGACGAGGCCGCGCGCCGCGTGACGCTCGCGGCCAAGGCGCGCGAGACCCGCAACCGGGGCCGCGCGAGCGCGACGATCGAGTCGTCCCTCGCGGCGGCGAACGGCGGTACGCGCGTGGACATCGTCACCGACCTCTCGCTCTCCGGCACCGTCGCCCAGTACGGGCGCGGGATGATCGAGGACATCTCGTCGCGGATGGTGACGACGTTCGCGCAGTGTCTGCAGGCCCAGCTCGGGGACTCCGCCCAGGCGGCGGAGGAGGCGGTCGCCGCCCAGGCGAAGCCGATCTCCGGGCTCTCGCTCTTCTTCGGCAGCGTCTGGCGCCGGCTCCGGCGCCTCTTCGGAAGGAGGTCGGCGTGAAACGGATCGCGGTGACGGTGAACGGAACGCGGCACGAGGCGGAGGTCGAGCCGCGCGACCTGCTCGTCTACTTCCTGCGCGAGGGCCTCGGCCTCACGGGCACGGTCGTCGGCTGCGACACGTCCTCGTGCGGCGCCTGCACGGTCCTCCTCGACGGTGAGTCCGTGAAGTCGTGCACCCTGCTCGCCGTCCAGGCCGACGGCCGCGAGGTGACAACCATCGAGGGCCTCGCCACGAACGGGCAGCTCCATCCCGTGCAGCAGGCCTTCCACGAGGCGCACGGGCTCCAGTGCGGCTACTGCACGCCGGGGATGGTGCTCGCCACCGTGAGCCTCCTCGCCGAGAACCCGAGCCCGAGCGACGAGGAGATCCGCCTTGGGCTCGAGGGCAACCTGTGCCGCTGCACGGGCTACCAGAACATCGTCAAGGCCGTGAAAGCGGCCGGGGCGTAGGGAGGAGGGGAGATGGCAGTCACCGAGGAAGCCGCCGGCACCTACATCGGCAAGCCCGTCCCCCGCAAGGAGGACGCGAAGCTCCTCACCGGCCAGTCGCGCTACATCGACGATCTCAACCTTCTCGGCATGGTCTGGGCGGCCGTCGTGCGCAGCCCCTACGCCCACGCGCGCATCAAGAGCGTGGACGTTTCCAAGGCGCGCAAGGCGGAGGGGGTTGTCGCCGCGTTCTCGGGCGCCGACCTCGCCGAGGACTGGAAGGCCACGCTTCCCTGCGTCTGGCTCGTCACCGAGGACACGAAGCAGCCCTTCCACCGCCCGCTCGCTACCGACAAGGTGCGCTACCAGGGCGACGGGGTCGCCGTCGTGATCGCGGAGACGCGGGTGCTGGCCAAGGACGCTGCCGAGCTCGTCGAGGTCGACTACGAGCCGCTCCCGGCGGTTGTCGACCCCGAGGAGGCGCTTGCGGACGGCGCGCCGCTCGTCCACGAGGAGTTCGGCACGAACCTTTGCTACACGTGGCCGCTGAAGACCGACAACGCCGACGCGGTGTTCTCCGAGGCGCCCGTCACGGTCAAGGAGCGCTATCGCCAGCAGCGCCTCGTCCCGAACGCGATCGAGCCGCGGGGCGTGCTCGCCCAGCACCTGCCCGCGCAGGACGAGTACACGCTCTGGTCGGCGACGCAGATCCCGCACATCCTCCGCTTCTGGCTCGCGATCGTGCTGGGCGTCCCCGAGGCGCGGCTGCGGGTCATCGCGCCCGACGTGGGCGGAGGCTTCGGCTCCAAGCTGAACGTCTACCCCGAGGAAGCGCTCGCCCTCGTCCTCGCGCGCCGGATAGGCAGGCCGGTGAAATGGATCGAGGAGCGGTCGGAGGCCTACCTCGCGACCATCCACGGCCGCGACCACTGGCAGGAGATCGAGCTCGCCGCCGACGAGGACGGCAAGATTCGGGGCGTCCGCGTCCGGCTAACGGTCGGGCTCGGCGCGTACCTTCAGCTCGTGACGGCAGGGACGCCGATTCTCGGCGCCTGGGTGTACGGAGGCGCGTACGACGTCGAGGCGTACGACTTCGAGTGCGTCGGCGTCTTCATGACGACGACGCCGACGGACGCCTACCGGGGCGCCGGTCGGCCGGAGGCGACCTACGCGATCGAGCGGGCCGTGGACGCCCTGGCGCGCAAGCTCGAGATGGACCCGGTCGAACTCCGGCGCAAGAACTTCATCAGGGAGTTTCCCTACGATCTCGCCTCCGGCCTGACGGTGGACTCAGGCGATTTCGACGGTGCCCTCGACCGCGCGCTCGAGCTGGTGGACTACGAGGCGGTGAGGCGCGACCAGGCCGAGCGGCGTCAACGTGGCGACTCGCAGCAGCTCGGGATCGGCCTCTCGACCTACACCGAGATGTGCGGGCTCGCACCCTCCCGCATCCTGGGCAGCATCCGCTACGCGGCCGGCGGTTGGGACGCGGCCACGATCCGCTGCCTCCCCACCGGGACGGTGCAGGTGTTCATCGGGACGTCGCCCCATGGCCAGGGCCACGTGACCACGTTCTCGCAGATCGTCGCCGACCGGATCGGCGTCCGCATCGAGGACGTGGAGATCGTGCACGGAGACACCTCGATCATGCAGCTCGGCTTGGACACGTACGGGAGCCGCAGCCTCGCGGTCGGAGGTGTCGCGCTCTATCACGCCGCCGACAAGATCATCGCCAAGGCCCGGAAGATCGTTGCGCATCAGCTCGAGTGCGCGGAGGACGACCTCGAGTACGAGGGCGGTCGCTTCACGATCAAGGGCACAGACCGCTCCATGCGAGTGATGGACGCCGCGCTTTGCGCGTTCACCGCCCACAACTGCCCGGATGGGCTCGAGCCGGGCCTCGAAGCCACATTCGCCTACGACCCGCCCAACTTCAGCTGGCCGGGCGGCGCGCACATCGCCGTTGTCGCCGTCGACACGGAGACCGGCGAGGTCGATCTTCAGAAGTACGTCGCTGTGGACGAGGTCGGGACCGTTATCAACCCGATGGTGGTCGACGGCCAGGTGCATGGCGGCATCACGCAGGGAATCGCGCAGGCGCTCTGGGAGGAGGCGATCTACGACGAGGACGGGAACCTGACGACCGGGTCGATGCTGTCCTATCTGGTGCCGAGCGCAGCCGAGACGATCGACTACGACCTCGACCGCGTCAACGCACCGAGCCCGACGAACCCGATGGGCGTCAAGGGCGTGGGGGAGACCGGCACGATCGCCTCGACGCCGGCGGTCATCAACGCAATCGTGGACGCGCTCTCGCCCTTCGGCGTGACCGACGTCGAGATGCCGGCGAAGCCCGAGCGGGTCTGGCGCGCGATCCAGGAAGGAGGTGCCCGGTGATCCCGGCGAAGTTCGACTACGAGGTCGCCGAGTCCGTCGACCACGCGATCGAGCTGCTCGGCTCCGGGCCCGATGCGAAGCTCCTCGCCGGCGGCCACTCGCTCCTGCCGCTCATGCGCCTGCGTCTCGCGCGGCCCGAGCTGCTCGTCGACGTGGGGCGTCTGGGTGAGCTCTCCTACGTCCGCGAGGACGGCGACGCGGTGGCGATCGGCGCGCTGACGCGCTACCACGACCTCGAGCGCAGCGACGTGCTGCGCGCGGCCTGCCCCATCCTCGCGAGCGCGGCCGGCGGCGTCGGCGACCCCCAGGTGCGCCACCGCGGCACGATCGGTGGCTCGGTCGCGCACTGCGACCCGGCCTCGGACGTGCCCACGATCCTGCTCGCACTCGACGCCGAGCTCGTCGTACGCGGGCCGGAGGGCGAGCGGCGGCTGCCGGTCGCCGAGAGCTTCGGCGGCTTCCTCACGACGGCCCTCGGCCCGCAGGAGGTGCTCACCGAGATCCGCGTCCCGGCCACCCGCGACGCCGGCTGGTCGTATCAGAAACACACGCGGCGGGCGCAGGACTGGGCGACGGTCGGCGTCGCGGCGGTGCGCGCGAACGGCGGCGCCCGCGTCGCGCTCACGAACATGGGCGCGACTGCGCTCCGGGCGAGCGGAGTCGAGGAGGCGCTCTCCTCGGGTTCCGACCCGGCCGCGGCCGCGGAGCGCGCCGCCGAGGGCACGAGCCCGCCGAGCGACCACAACGCGAGCACCGAGTTCCGGCAGCACCTCGCCCGCGTGTTCACGCGGCGCGCCCTCGAGGAGGCACTTGCCTAGCGTGAGAGAAAATACGGGGGCGCCATGCCTCCGGAGCCCACCTACTTCGTTCAGATAGCCGATCCGGAGGAGCCGGATCGCTGGCACACGATCGCCCGCGTCGAGGGGCGCGAGCTGGCCGACGAGGTCGTGCGCCTCGCCGCAGGCTCCTACATGCGGACGACGGTGATCGAGCACTACGCCGCCCGGGCGGTCTCGCAGTCCCGGCTGCGCCGCGACGGCGCTCTCGCGCACGCGCAGTGGGAGCTCGGCATGGGCGAGCACCGCCACTACGGCCAGGCGCTCGTCGAGCGCGCCGAGCGCAACCTGGCGTCGCGCTGATTCGCCTGTAGCAGGCCGGGCCGAGCACGGCAGCTGCGGGCCGGCGAACCGACCAAGTAACAGAGTGTTACTTGGGCGGTCGCGGTGGGCCCCGCCGCGCGGTCGGGCGGGGTCCGGCGAGTACCCTTGATCTCGACCTTCGGGGGTCGTGGCGCGTCCGCCCGAGGTCGAAACTGTCTGGACGGGAATGCATCGGGGTCTCATCACAACTGTGGCGTTGGTCGTCCTCTGCGCGGCTCTCGGGCTCGCGGGCAGCATCGTCGCCCTGCGCGCGGCGGCCCCCCGGTCGAGCGACGTCACGCTCGGCACGGTCGAAGTGCACGTCGTCCCCGCCGCGAGCGGCGAGGTCGACGTCTACGTGCCGGTCGTGGACTGGGGCGTGCGCGCCCGGCCGTACCGCGCGCCGGTCGCCGTCGAGCTCGAGTTCCGCTCCCTCGACCGCGATGCCGCGCTGACCGCGCTGCGCACCGGTGGGAGCGCCGACGCGAGCCTCACGGGCCTCGAGACGGAGCTCCACGACGCCGTGGCCGGGAGCCTGCGGCGCGCGGCGGCGCTGGCCCTTCTCGGCGGCATCGTGGGC
>JBOHAK010000443.1:0-2860 GCA_050697795.1 Gaiellaceae bacterium | reverse complement strand
GTGCGTGGAGAGGGCGAAGCACTCCAGACCGTGGCGCTTCAGGATCTCCCAACGCGTGTCCGTGTACCTCGGGTCGGCGAGCGCCTGATCGACGTCGAAGTGGTCGCCCCAGCAGGCGAGCTCGAGGCCGTCGAAGCCCCAGCTGCCCGCCTTCTCGGCTAGCTCCTCGAGCGGGAGGTCGGCCCACTGGCCGGTGAACAGGGTGACGGGTCGTGCCATTCGCGTGCCTCCTTACGTCAGTGCGGTAGCGGGCGCCTCGGCCCGGAGGAGCTTGACGCCGGCCGCGGTGTACTCGTCGAACGTCGCCTGCGGGAGCCCGTCGTCCACGATGATCGCGTCGAGCTCCGGGGCGCCGGCGATGGCGAGTAGGGCGGAAAGGCCGAACTTGGACGAGTCCATCAGCCCGATCGTCTTCGCCGACGAGGCGGACGCGGCCTGAAGGGTGTCGGCGAGCGCGCGCCGCGTCGTGGTCAGGCCGTGCTCGAGCGTGATGCCCCCGGCGGAGACGAACGCCGTCTCCATGTTCAGCTCCGCGAGGAACTCCACCGCCCAGCGCCCGCCGATCATGCGCAGGGTCTGGTCGACTTCGCCGGGCGTGACGATCACGTGAACGGACTGTGCGTGGAGCTCGAGCGCGATGGCCGGCGAGTTCGTCACGAGCGTCAGCGCCCGTGGCGGGCGCCGCTCGAGACGTCGTGCGAGCGCGAGACAGGTCGTCGACGAGTCGACGAAGATCGTGGAGCCGTCCTCGACGAAGCGCACGGCGAACTCGGCGATCGCCTCCTTCTCGGCCCCCGCCGCCTGCAGGCGCTTCGTCCAATCGGTGGCTACGTCGATGTGGGTCGCGGCTTCCGCCGAGGGCCGCGCGCCTCCGTGCACACGCTCGATCAGCCCCTCGCGGGCGAGGCGCTCCAGGTCGCGATGGACGGTGATGGGCGAGACGCCGTACTCGCGCGCCAGTTCGCCGACGGACGCTCCGCCATCGCGCTGGATTCGCTCGAGGATCTTCGCCCTGCGTAGGTCGGCCGGCATCGTTCTCTCAGGTCGTGGACGTCGGCGCGGTCACCAGCGCCAGGTAGCGCCCCGCGACGAGGTCCGCGAACGCGGGGTCGTTCACGTGCGTGTCGACGAGCTCGAAGGGGATGTCGCTCCGTAGGCCGTCCCCGAGGGTCTCGAGGAAAGCCGCGTCGGCCTCGGGGTACCAGAGATCGCCGCCCTCCACGTCGGCGAGGGAGAAGCCGAGGCTGGGGGCGAGCACGCGGACGGGACCCCGTGCCTCGTTCAGCCGCTCGGCGACGACGCGGCCGAGCTCGGCCATCTCGTCGGGGTCGAGCCGGACGAGGGTCGCCACCGGGTTGTGGTAGTAGCTCCTGCGGGCTCGGTACTCGGCGGGGAGCGTCTCGGGCGCCCCCTGGTTGAAGAAGTCCACGCACCCCGGGACGACGATCTGGGGCAGCCCGTGGGCGCCCGCGACACGCAGCCGATCCGGCCCTGTCGCGTGGAGGCCGTCGAGAAGCGAGTTGGCGAGCTCAGAGAGTGTGTAGTCGACGACGCCGGACAGGGCGCCGGCGGCCGCCAGCCCTTCCATCGCGGGCCCGCCGACGCCGTTCGCGTGGAAGATGACCGGCTCGTGGCCGGCCCGCTCGAGTGTCGCGCGGATGCGCATGACGGCCGGCGTCGTGTGTCCGAGCATCGTGATCCCGACGCTCGTGCCGGCTAGGCCCGCAACTGCGGAGCCCGCCTCTCGCGCCATGCCGGCTACCGCAGCCGCCGCGTTGTCGAACACCGCCCGCGCGATCGGGTTCAGGCCGAGGACGTCCACGACCGAGTGCAGGACGAGGACGTCGCTCTCCCCGACGAACGGCCCGAACGCGCGCCGCCCCGAGGCGCTCGGCGAGACGATCAGCTTGGGCACGCCGACGGGAAGGGCGTGCATGGCGGCCGCTCCGAGCAGCGCTCCCTCGGCCCCGCCCAGGCAGAGCACGCCGTCCAGCCTGCCTTCGAGCCAGAGGCGCACACATACCGCGCGCACGCCCTCCGCCATCAGCTCGACCGCGGCACCTCGACTGCCCGCCGCCTGGATCCGGTCGAGCTCGTGGCCGCCCTCGCGGGCCACCTGCGCCCGAGGGACGTCGGCGCTCGTTCCCGGCTCCCCGAGGATGCCCGAGTCGATCACGAGGGGGCGGGTTCCGAGCTCGGCCAGCCGCTCGCGCACGTAGGCGATCTCGTCCCCCTTCGTGTCGAGCGTCCCGATGAGGGCGATGGAGGGCTGGTGCGGCACAGAGCCTCCCGTCACGCGCGCTCGCGCCACTCCCGCGTGTGCACCTCGACCGGCACCTTCTGGAACTCGAGGAGCGCGGCGGCCAGGTGGTTCGCGTAGAGCTCGTAGGTCTGTTCGCCCTTCTCCGCCGTGGCCCGGAACGGGTTCCCGATCACGCCGCTCGGCGTGAAGTCGCTGTGGTCGGTGGGGAAGAGGAAGTACTGGTACCCCTCGAACTCCACCTCCGGGGCGCCGTCGAGCTTGATGAAGGAGTCCGGGAACCAGTGCGGCTTCGTCACCTTCTGGTGCACGGCCCGTTCCATGTGCACGAGCCGCTCGTCGTGCGCCAGGACCTGCGCCGTCTCGAGCTCGCTCGAGTGCCAGCCCGGTGTCTCCTCCGGCGGGTTCTCCATCACCGGCTCGATGAGGCCGAGGTAGCGCTCGGCGTAGAGCTTCGAGAGGGTGACGAAGGCGCCTGTCTCGTAGCGGATCCGGCGGAGGAGCGGGTCGATGATCTTCACGTTCGACCCGTGGTTGTTGACGAAGACGAGGCGGTTGAACCCGTGATGGATAAGCGAGCGGGCGACGTCGCGGTAGACC
>JBOHAK010000442.1:0-2065 GCA_050697795.1 Gaiellaceae bacterium | reverse complement strand
CCGCGGGAATGATGTTCTCGTTCCGAGTGAGGATGAGAAGGAAGTGCGCCTCCTCGATCTCCTCGGTCGCCGCGGACTCGATGACGCGGAAGGGGAAGGTCGCGCGGCCGTTCTGCGTGTAGCTCGTGTCGTAGAAGTCGACCTCGTCGCCGTGCTGCGACACGTTCTCGAGGTACGAGTCGGGCTGAGTGACCGCGCCGTAGATCGTCGGCTCGTCGTCGGGGTTGAGCCCGAAGGTCTTCGCGAAGCATCCGTTCTCCGTTGCGTAGACCCGCCCGTCGGGCATCCAGGCGACGAAGTCGTCCTGGACGGGCAGCGAGCCGTTCTGGCGCGTGAACGTCGTCGTGGTCTTGCCAGTGCCCGAGAGACCGACGATCAGGCCGACACGGCGGCCCGCACGGGTCGGGATGATCTTGCAGCCGGCGTGCAGAGGCAGTCCGCCGTGGTCGTAGACCAGCTTGTTCCACATGCGCAGGCCGCCCTTCTTCGACTCACCGAAGTAGTCGGAGTTGAAAACGCGCGTGACGCCCTGTTCGAGGTCGACCATGATCAGCCGGTCGTCGGGGTAGGCCTCGGCCTTCAGGTTGGGCGTGTAGACGACGGTCAGCTCGGGCTCGTGCTCGCCTGAGTCGCCCCGTTCGAAGTAGAGCTGCTGCTGCATGCCGGCGATGTTCGCGTTGGCGGACTCGATGAACAGGCGGGCGGGCGTCCGAAAGTCGGGATCGACGCCGATGAAGCCGTCGATCTGGATCATCTCCTGCTTCGCGATGTAGGCGTCCTGCGCCTCCGCCCAGCGCAGCGCTTCCTCCCGGGAGATCGACTGGTTTTGCCCGTCGGGCTCGTCCGTGACGATGAACGTGGAGCGCTTCGAGCGCGAGGCGACCTCGGTGGTCACATTCAGGTTGCCGTAGGCCGTCGGGCGCGCGTTCGGCATCTTCGCCGCGAGCTCCTGGACCTCCTCGGGGCTCGGGTTGTCGATCACCCGCGCGGCCTTCGGCGGGCGGAACAGCATCTTCGCCACGGACGCTCCTTCGTCGGGGACGCGGCGAGTTTACCCCGCTCTCCACGAACCAATTCGTACGAGCGCTGCAGGCACGGTGTTCGTATACCTTGCGTTTCTGGTGGAAGCGACGCACGACGTGCTCGTCGTAGGCGCAGGCCTCGCGGGAATGCGCGCGGCCGTCGAGGCGCACGACCAGGGCGCCGACGTTGCTCTCTTGTCGAAGATCCATCCAGTCCGCAGCCACTCCGGCGCTGCCGAGGGCGGAATCAACGCCGCGCTCGGGAACGCCTCCGACGACGACCCCGAAAAGCACGCCTACGACACCGTCAAGGGCTCGGACTACCTGGGCGACCAGGACGCCGTCGAGATCCTCTGCAACGAGGCGCCCGACGACGTCTACCAGCTCGAGCACTGGGGCGCGATCTTCTCGCGCACCGAGGACGGCCGGATCGCGCAGCGCCCCTTCGGCGCGGCCGGCGAGCCTCGCACCGCGTATGCGGCCGACATCACGGGCCACGTGCTCATCCACGTGCTCTACGAGCAGGTGATGAAACGCGACATCTTCACCTACGAGGAGCTCTTCGCGTGGAAGCTCGTCGTCGACGACGGCCGCTGCCAGGGCGTGATCGCGTGGGACCTGCTCAACGGCGGGCTGAAGACGATCGGTGCGAAGACGGTGATCATCGCCACGGGCGGCGCCGGCCGGCTCTACCAGGGCACGACGAATGCCTACGCCTGCACCGGCGACGGCATGGCGCTCGCGCTCCGCGAGGGCGTGGGGCTCAAGGACATGGAGATGATGCAGTTCCACCCGACGACGCTCGCGCCGACGGGCGTCTTGATCACGGAGGGCTGCCGCGGCGAGGGCGCCTACCTGCTCAACTCGGAGGGCGACCGCTTCCTGACGCGCTACGCGCCGAACGCGATGGAGCTCGCCTCTCGCGACGTCATCTCGCGCGCGGAGCAGACCGAGATCGACGAGGGCCGCGGCGTGGACGGGAACGTCCTCCTCGACCTGCGCCACCTGGGCGCGGAGAAGATCCTCGAGCGCCTGCACGGCAC
>JBOHAK010000441.1:0-2335 GCA_050697795.1 Gaiellaceae bacterium | reverse complement strand
CCGCTGAGGGTCGCAATCGACGGCGTTCCACTGGGTAAGAACCCACCAGTCCTTGCAACCGAACCAGAGGTTCGCCTCGGAGGTGCCATCGGTCTCCGGTCGGACGTCGACGAGGGGCGTGCAGCTGGTGAATGCTCGCCGGGATGGGCACGATGCTCGGCGGCGCTTTGCCGGTGCCAGGCGCATTTCGATCGCTTCCATCCGCCTTGGCCACGTAGAGATCCGGCTGAGTCGTCCCTCCGGAGCGTGCAGGAAGGCGAGCTCGCACGATCTGCGCTCTCGCGGGAGAGCCGCTACGGCGGCTTCGCCGGAGTCCGCCACCTTGCGGCCCTTTCTTGTGAGCCGGCATCGTCCCCGCCGAAGGAGCAGCCGGCGCCGTCGGTGAAGATCAGAACGTCGGCCAAGACTCGACCGGAGGCATTCGGCGTGTCCATCTGCTCTCGTGCCCCGCTGGCGGCGAGAACGTTCCACGCCGGGTCTGCCGCCTGAGATTCACGGATCGGGATGGCTGCCGGCTCGTCAGCATCGGGTGGTGTGTCGAACCGAACCCCAAAGACGCATGGTGGCCTCACTGACGGCTTGCGGCGTCCGGGAAGGATGAAGCCGTAAACGCCGTCTAGTGAAGCAGAGGACGAGAGATGCAAGCCATCGACGCCATCACCGAAGAGCTCGCCGGGCTGGAGACCGAGGAGGAACGCGTCTTCTCGTGGCGTCACGCGAGCGTGATGGCCGCTGGCTACGACGGCCGGCTCGCCTTCAAGCTGGCGCTTCGCGGGGACGTCGACCTCCACCTTGCCGTCCGCCTGCGCCAAAACGGCTGTCCACCGAGGACAGCAGCTCGCATCCTGCTGTAGCTCGGCGGCGGTCTCCGCCACGGACCTTCTAGAGGGATCGACGACCCGCGGGACTATCCCGAGTTCGACCTAGGCGCAGTGCGGCGATCGGAGGAGCACGGCGCGATCCGGTCGTGATCGACAGCCGTCTGGCCGAGCGCGAGTCGGTAGTCCTCGAGGCGGGGTCGCATGAGAAGTCCGTCCGGATTGCGACGGCGGATCTCTTGCGGCTCAGCGACGCCGAGGTCGCCGGCATGTGCACTGACTAGGGGGTTTGGCGGAACGTCGCTCGTCGTCGGGGTGCGATGGACCTGGAAGCAATAGGACTCCGGCGCCAGGTTCGAACTGGCGCCGAGCGCATCTGGTCTGCCCAGCCCTAAACGACTACTTCTCGCTGTGGCGACACACAGGCTATCCCAACGGGAGGGCGCCCGATTAGAGCTTATAGCCGAGCTCCCGAAGGAGCTTCCTGCGGTCGCTCGCGTCCTCAGCGGTCTCTACCCCCAGCGGCGAACCGCCGTCGATCACGCCGAGGATGGCACGCCCCTGCTCGGTCTCGGCGAGGATGACCTCCACCGGGTTCGCCGTGGCGCAGTAGATCCGGCAGACCTCCGGCACCTGCTTTACCTGGTTCAGGACGTTCACCGGGAAGCCCTCGCGCAGGAAGACGATGAAGGAGTGGCCGGCGCCGATTGCCAGGGCGTTGCGCGTGGCGAGCTCGACGAGCTCCTCGTCGTTGCCCGCCCGCCGGACGAGCCGAGGCCCGGAGGACTCGCAGAAGGCAAACCCGAAGCGGAGGTGGGGAGAGGCCCCTACGAGAGCCTCGTACAGGTCCTCCACGGTCTTGATGAAGTGGGACTGGCCGAGGATGAAGTTCAGCTCCTCGGGCTTGTCGATCCTGACCAAGAGAAGCTCCAGCGCGACCTCCTCGCCTCGAGAAGTCTAGTCGCCACACCCACCCCCACGTGTGCCAGGCCCTCCGCGGCGCGCCGAGTTCGAATCGCCCGCTAAGCGCGCGTAGGGTCGAGCCTGCGTCGCTTGCCCCTCTCCTGGCACGCTGTGACCGTGCCCCGCGACCCTTCGCATACGGAGGACCTCAACCGCGCGAAGACGCACGCCGAGCGGATGGCGAGCCGGGACGGCTACTTCGCCCCCGAGAGCGTGATCCGCCGCGTCGGCAACTCACCGCTCGTCCCGCTCCTCGGCGGCGGCCCCGCCGTCCTCCTCCAGGTCGCGCACCCGCTCGTCGCGGCCGGGGTGGTGCACCACTCCGACTACCGAAACGACCTCTGGCGCCGGCTCCTGCGCACCCTGCAGGCGCTCTACCTGATCGTCTACGGGAGCACGGAGGAAGGGGACCGCGCCGGCGAGGCCGTCCGGGCCGTGCACGCCCACGTGCGCGGGAGGACGAGCGAGCCGCTCGGGCCGTTCCCCGCCGGGACACGCTACGCGGCCTGCGACCCCGACCTGATGCTCTGGGTGCACGCGACCCTCGTCGAGAC
>JBOHAK010000440.1:0-1859 GCA_050697795.1 Gaiellaceae bacterium | reverse complement strand
CGCGGGATGAAGCTGATCTTCCCGTTCGACTCGAGGACGGCCCAGCGAACGCCCTCGAGGGACGGGATCTGCTGGAGCCGCGCTTCCGCCGCCACCTCCTCCGGCGTCATCCGCTCGCGCCGGAGATTGCGGTCGATGATCTTCCCGTCCTCCACGAGCACGAGCGGCTCCGCCTCGAACACCGGCCGTAGCCGCCTGACGCGGAAGACGAGGTACGAGACGGCGACCGTCAGCAGCGTGAAGGTGCCGCCTGCGAGCAGAAGTCCCGTGAACGAGTAGTCGCTCTGCGTCACGCCCTGTTGGATCAGGTCGCCGAGCACGATCAGGAGGATGAGGTCGAACGGCTCGAGCGACGAGAGCTCGCGGCGGCCCATCACGCGGGTCACGATCAGGACGAACAGGAACGCGAAGAGGGCTCTGACGACGATGTCCACGGCTAGGGAAAGATCGTCACCGTACGGTCGACGCTCGCAAGGAGCTCGTCGCCGTCGTAGAGGCCGACGTCCGCCGAGCGTCGGCCGACGTTCGTCGGGTTGACCTGGAACTGCATGTACAGCACGAGCTCGTCGCCCGCGGCGAGCGGTCCGAACGAGAGCGCCAAATCGCCATTTCGGCTGGCCTCCTCGGTCGGCGCCGGCTCGATCGTGTTGATGTGGGTGTTCTCCATCCAGCCGGGCGCGAGAACGAGGGTCACGTTCTCGATCGCCTCCTGAGCTCGGATCGTGAACCGGCCCTGGTAGAAGAGGCCGCCGCGCAGGCGCGCCGGGGCGGAGACCTCGAGGACAGCGCGCTCGGCGGCGACGGACGACTGCTGCGGGCTCTGGCCGAAGGCTTCGAGGAGCGCCGCGACGGCGAGAGCGGCGAGGAGTCCCATGACGACTCGTCGCGCGACGAGCTCGCCTGTTCCCGCGTGATCGCGGTGCCGCGCCGGGTCTAGGTGGTCGGGCAGATCGGCCACGCCGGGGAGTTCGGCGGCGGCGAGCGCCGTCCTGCGACGGGTAGCCTGCGCCGCGTGAGCGCGTTCGACGACCTCGCCGGGATGGAGCCGCTGCGGATCTGGCACGGGGTCGCCGCCCGCGCGGTGGAGGGCGACCGCAGCTCGCTCGCAGTCGTGGAGCTCGACCCCGGCAGCCTCGTGCCCGAGCATGTGCACGGAAACGAGCAGCTCGGCCTCGTCATCCGCGGGTCACTCGAGTTCCGCGTCGGCGAGGAGACCCGCGAGGTCGGCCCCGGCTCGACGTGGTGCATCCCGGGCGACACCCCGCACGAGGTGCGAGCGGGCCCGGACGGCGCCGTCGTGATCGACGTCTTCGCGCCCGCCCGGGAAGATTGGGCCGCGATCGAGCGGGACCCGCCGCGCGCGCCCCGCTGGCCGTAGAAAGCCTGCGGCCGGACCGGCGAACCGGCCCGGCCGCCTGCTGGTCGAACCGCTACTTCTTCGGCACGCCGACGAGCGCCGGCTCGGAGAACTCCGAGGTGTTGCCGGCGGAGTCCGTCGCGGTAGCCGTGATCCACTGTCCCGCAAGGCCCGCCGGAAGGCTCGCCGTGAAGCGGCCCTTCGCGTCCGGCGTCGCCGTCCCGACGAACGTCTCGCCTTCGCCGAAGCCCGACGGGTCCGGGGCCTCGTTGGCAAAGAGCTCGATCGTGACCGACTGCGGAGCGGGGAAGTCGATCCTCCCCTCGACCACCGTGGCCGTCCCGTCGTCGACGGCCATCAGCCGGAAGGGGTAGTTCATCAGGTCGTTCCCGCCGTCGTCGCGGTCCTGGGCGTCGTTCCGCGTCACCCCGCTGGCATCTTCCTTGCCGCCCACGAGGTCGATCCCGAGCCCGTCGTTGCCGGAGATGACGTTGCGGCTGAT
>JBOHAK010000439.1:0-4334 GCA_050697795.1 Gaiellaceae bacterium | reverse complement strand
GCGTACCCGCCGCCGGCGCGGGCCGCGACGACGCCGCCCCCGGCGATGCGATCGCCGTCGCCGGCGGCCAGAGCGGTGCCGGCGCGGCGGCGCCGCGCACGCTGACGATCGTCGCGACCGGCGACCTGCTCCCCCACCAGCCGGTCTGGGCCCGGGCGTACGCGAACGGGGGCGGGCGCTACGACTTCCGCCCCATGTTCCGGGCGATGCGGCCCACGATCCGCCGAGCGGCGCTCGCGTTCTGCCACGTGGAGACGCCGATGGCGCCGGGGGCGCCGAGCGGCTACCCGGTCTTCAGGACGCCGCCCGCGCTCGCGCGCGCCGTCGCCTGGGCGGGCTTCGACGCCTGCTCGACGGCGTCCAACCACTCCGTCGACCAGGGGCGTACCGGCATCCGCGAAACCCTGCGCGCGCTCGACCGCGCGGACGTCCGCCACACCGGCACGGCCCGGACGGCGCGCGAGGCGAGGCGGATCCTCGTCCTCGACGCGGACGGCGTCCGCGTCGCCCTGCTCTCGGCGACGTACGGGACGAACGGGATCCCGGTGCCCGAGCCGTGGAACGTGAACCTGATCCGGCCGGACCAGCTCCTCCGGCACGCCCGGCGGGCGAAGCGCCTGGGCGCCGATGTCGTCGTCGTCAACCTCCACTGGGGGGCCGAGTACGTCCACGCCCCGACCGCGGAGCAGCTCCGCGTAGCCCGGGCGCTTCTCCGCAGCCGGGCCGTCGACGTGATCGTCGGCCAGCACGCGCACGTCGTGCAGCCGGTCCGGCGCCTGCGCGGCCGCTTCGTCGTCTTCGGCGAGGGCAACTTCCTCTCCGCGCAGAGCACGGCCTGCTGCCCCGGCCCGACGCAGGACGGGCTCGCGGCGGTCATCCGCCTGCTGGTGACGGAGGACGACGTCTCCGTCACCCGCGCGGACTACGTGCCGATCTACGTCCGCCGGCCGGACTACGTCGTCGTGCCGGTCGGCCGCCGGCTCCGCCAGCTCGCCGCGGCCGGGCGGAGCGGGACGGCCGAGGCGAGCGCGCTGCGCGCCTCGCGCCGCCGCACCGTGGGCGTCGTCGGCAGCACCCGCTGGACGCGTCCGCTCCCCGGCCGGGCTCGCTAGCCCGGCGTCAGTACCAGCGGCCCTTTGCGAACCCCCCGAAGGCGAGCAGCCCGACCACGGCGATGATGAGGCCGATCCAGAAGCTCCAGAAGATCATGAGGACGATCCCCAAGATGACGATGATCCCGCCCAGCGAGATCCCACCCATGCCCGCTCCTTCCGATTAGGCGGCCGCTCCCGCGGCCCCGGTGACCTGCTCGCCGCGGCCCTGCGCGACGGAGGAAGCCTACTCGCCCGCCAGCGTCAGCGACGTCCGACACCTACGAACCGGAGGCCGGGCGCGCCCAGGACGACGAGCGCGTGCCAGCCGTCGCCGGCCAGCTCCAGCTCGAC
Organism: Gaiellaceae bacterium; assembly: GCA_050697795.1. Lineage (GTDB taxonomy): Bacteria > Actinomycetota > Thermoleophilia > Gaiellales > Gaiellaceae > JAIBJN01. Next base: position 2,889 of record JBOHAK010000439.1, on the reverse strand, counting down.
GCTCTCGCGGCCGGCCAGGATCCGCGGGGCCAGCGGGCGCCCGTCCGCGAAGACGGTGACGAGCGTCGGGGCGGCCGCCTCCAGCTCGAGCTCCGCGCGGCCGCTTCCGTACACCCAGAGGGCGCCCTCGTCGAGCGCCAGCTCGCCGTCCTCCCAGCCGTCGCAGAGGAGCGGCTCGGTGCGGTCCGGCTCCGGGAGGGACGGCGGCCCGCGGTCCTGTCCCGGCTCGAAGAGGACGACGGGAGGTCGGCCGGCGACGGCCCCGAACCCCTCGCGGCGGAGCCCTTCCCACGCGAACGACGCTCCCGGCGTCCGCGACTGCTCGTAGAGCCCGCCGTGCCAGACGACGTAGCGGATCCCGAGGCGCTCGAGCGCCGCGCGGTCGCCCGGGAACCAGACGCCGCAGTCGAGCCGGTTGAAGCGGGCGGTGAACTCGAAGGTCTCGTCCGGCGCGAGCGCGTAGCCGGTGGGACGCTCGCGCGGCGCCTGCAACGTGTAGTACTGGTACACGCTCCCGAACTGGCCCTTCCCGCGCTCGAAGACCGGGAGCTCGAGGACGCGGCCGGGGGGCGCCTCGTCCAGTGCGGCGTAGGCGGCGTTCCCGGGGTCGGCCCGGCTCGAGCGGAGCGGAAAGACGAGCAGGTCGGCCGCGACGAGCGCGAGCAGGAGGCCGGCGACGTGGGCACGGCGGCCGGGGCGCACCCGGGCCGCGAGCGCCGCGGCGGCGATTGCGGCGAGCGCGGCGAGGGCGAGGGCGGTGAGCGGCAGGAAGCGCCCCGGCACGCGCGGGTAGCGAAGCGGCGGGAAGACGTCGCGCAGCGTCTCGTAGAGCGGCAGGTTCGTCCCCAGTGCGAGCACGGCCGGGACGAGGGCGGCGACCGCGAGGAGGGCGGCGAGCCAGGGTCGACCGCGCCGCACCAGGAGGACGAGGCCCGCGAGCGCGAGCGCGGGCGTCAGCCAGCCGAGGTAGACGAAGCGCTCGAGGCCGTGCAGGCGCCAGCGGCTGGCGAAGTCGACGCCGCTCGCCGAGTACTGCGCCACCTCGGCGAGCTCCCGTCCCTCGGCAGCCGTTGAGCCGGCGATGACGAGCGCCTCGGCGGCGAGCCCGACTCCCGCCGCGACCAGCACGCCTCCCCACGCCCACAGGGCGGGCAGGCGCGCGTAGCGCACGGCCGCGTACGCGGCGACGAAGGGCAGCGCGCCGAGCGCCAGGTGGAGCTGGCCGGAGAGCGGGATCGAGACGACGGCGGCGGCGGCGAGCCCGCCCCAGGCGTGCGCCGAGCGGCGGGACTCCGCCCGCCGCGAGCGCTCGAAGGCCCAGAGCGCAAGCGGCACGAGCACGGCGATCCAGCCCAGCAGGTGGCCGCCGCTCTGCACGAGCCGGTAGGGCGCAACCGCGAAGGCGAGCCCGCCGAGCGCGGCGGCGGCCGGAGGGAGCGAGAGCTCCGAGAGCCACAGGTAGGCGAGCACGCCTGCCGCGGCCGTGACCCCGAGCAGCAGGAGGTTCCAGGCGAGCGCCGGCCCGAGCGCAGCCTCGAGCGGCCAGAACGGGAGCCCGAACGGCCACCCGCCGAGCACGACCTGAGGCTCCACGAGCGGCTGGAAGCCGTACGGGTCGCGCCACGGCTCCGCCCCCTGCTCGAGCTGGTGCCCGACGAGCCAGAAGCGGTAGCTCGTCTGCAGGTGGTCGCCGCTCGCCGCCTGGCCATGGCCCGGGAGACCGGTGGAGATGAACTCCGAGCCGAGCTGGAGGACGGCCGGGAGCGCGGCGACCACGGCGGCCAGGACGTAGAGCGCCGTGACGAGGAGGAGCGGCCGGCGGGCCGCTCGCGCGAGGAGGCGGGCGCGCACGCCGGGATCATGCACGTACCATCCGGCCGCTATCGGAGACCTCGCACGGCTCGACCGCGCGACGCTCGCCGTCGCGCTCCTCGCGGCGGCGGCGGCCGCCGCCGTCCGCCTCCTCGCGTCCCTCGCCTACCCGCTCTGGCAGGACGAGGTCGCCTCGGCCCGGATCATGGTCGAGCCCACGCTCGGAGGCGCCCTCGACCGCGTCGCCGAGTCGGAGTCCACGCCCCCGCTCTGGTACGCGCTCGCGTGGGCGGTCGAGCAGACCGGCCTCCCGGTGGAGGCGGCGCGCGGGATCGGCGTCGCCGCGGGCGCGCTCCTCGCCGGGCTGCTCGTCCTCTACGCCGCTCGGCTCGTGCCGCTCTGGGCTGCGGGGCTCGCCGGCCTCGTGGCCGCGCTCGGGAGCCAGCTCGTCCTGCGCGGCTCCGAGCTGCGCGCCTACGCGCTCTACGCACTCCTTGCGCTCGCCTTCGCCTGGCTCCTCGAGCGGGCGGCGGAGGCGCCTCGGCGCGGACGGCTCGCGGCGCTCTGGGCCGTGGCCGCAGCCGGGCTCCTGACGCACTACTTCTTCCTCTTCCTGCTCCTGCCCGGCCTCGTCTGGGTCTGGCGGACGCCGAGCTTCCGCTCCGCGCGCTCACGCGTGACCGCGGCGTCGGCGCTGGCGCTCGTCCCGTTCGCGGCCTGGACGCCCTTCCTCGCGGAGCAGGTCGAGAACCAGCGCTTCTCCTGGATCGGCGACTTCTCGCTCGTGAAGGCGCTGTCGGTGTACTCGGCCTTCGTGTGGAACGCCGGGCCGCTGTACGTCCGCGACCTCGTGAACGTCGGCTTCTGGGAGGGCGTGGCGCGCGTCGGCGTGCTGGCGCTCGTGCTCGCCGGGTGCCTCGCCGCCTGGCGGCTGGGGCGACGCGGCCGCCTCGTGGCGCTCCTCGCCCTGGGGCCGGTCGTCCTCGCCGCGCTCCTCTGGCTCGCCGGCGAGAACCTCTTCACGACGCGGAACCTGCTCGCCGCCGCACCGTTCGCGGCCGTCGCCGTCGCCGCGCT
>JBOHAK010000438.1:0-4055 GCA_050697795.1 Gaiellaceae bacterium | reverse complement strand
GCGGAGCGCTACGTCCCCGGGCGAAACGGCGCTGGGAGCCCGTACCGTTTCGAGCTCGAGGTCGATCCGGAGACATGGTTCCTGGAGGACGAGGGCTACGAGCTCGCCGTGTTCCACTCGCATCCGTCGAGCCCGCCGCGTCCCTCCCGCACCGACGTGGAGGCGATCGGGCTCTGGGAGGGACGGCCGTACGTGATCCTCTCGCTGCGCACGGGCGAGCTCGCCGGCTGGAGCATCGCCGACGGCCGGGTCGAGAGTCTGCCGCTCTCGTAGGCTTCCGGAACCTTTCCGGCCTGTGGCCGGTCTGAGGAGCATGAGGACTCTTGCGCTCTTCACAGCGCTCGTCGCCGCGGCGGCGCTCGCCGCCTGCGGCGGAGACGCCGACCCGGCGGGCGACGCGGCCTCGGGCTCCACCGTCCCGCAGACCTCCGGCCTCGGGGCGGGTCCCGCGATCTCGATCGACGACGCCGTCGCCTCCGGCTCGGACGAGATGCTGCTCGTGGCCGGGAACCTGCTCGCGCTGGGCGACGAGGTACGGCTCTGCTCGGCGCTCGCCGAGTCGTTCCCGCCCCAGTGCGGGGGCGCCTCGCTCGTCGTCGAGGGGCTGAAGCTCGAGGAGGTCGACGGCCTCGTCAGCGAAGGCGGGGTGAGCTGGACCGACCGTCCGATCGAGCTCCTCGGGGTTGTCGCGGACGGAACGCTGACCGTGAGCGAGAATGCCCGAGCGTGACGACCCAGCACCCGGAGGGATGGAACGAGGTCCGCGGCGCGCTCCAGCGCGGCTACCGCTTCGAGGACTTCGCCGAGGCGATCGCGTTCGTCAACCGGCTCGCGGAGGCGTCGGAGGCGGCGAACCACCATCCGGACATTGCGATCAGCTGGAACGCCGTCACGGTGCGCTGGTGGACGCACGTGAAGCGCGCGATCACGGAGCGCGACGTCGACATGGCCCGGCTCACGGACGAGCTCGCCTCGTCCTCCTCGGGGCACTGATCGCGGCGCTGATGGCCGGCGGCTGCGGATCCGAGGCCTCAGACGACCCGGCCGCGGCGGGCGGGACCGAGCCCGATCCGCCGGCGACGGCGCTCACCGTCGCCTACCGGCCGGACGGTCGCGACGGCGCGGCGCGGGAGGCCACCCTCACCTGCGACCCGGCCGGCGGCACCCACCCGCGGCCCGCCGAGGCCTGCGAGGCGCTCCGCGCGAACGCGGACGCCCTCGCCCCGCTCCCGCCTGACTTGATGTGCACGCAGATCTACGGCGGGCCGGAGGAGGCGGAGGTGGCCGGCACCCTCGACGGCGAGCAGGTGCAGGCGACGTTCAGCCGCCAGAACGGCTGCGAGATCGACCGCTGGGACCGACTCGCAACCGTGCTCCAGCTCGACGCGCCGTAGAGCTCACGGGCGGAGCGGGATGCTCTCCACCGCCGACCGCCTGAGCGCCGAGAGGACGCGCGCCTGCGCGACGGCCTCCTCGCGGCCGAGCAGCGGCTTCGCCTCGCCCGCGACTGCGCGCGCGAGGTCGTCCAGCTCGAGCCGGTAGGAGTCGGCGGCCTCGACGGGGATCCGCTGGACGGCGTCGCCGCGCCGAAGCTCGATCCCTGGCCGGCGGCAGAGCCAGGGGTCGTCCACGAACAGCGAGCCGTCGGTGCCGACCGCCTCGAGCGTCGCGCGGTTGGGCATGCGCAGCCCGCAGTCGAAGACGGCGTGAACGCCTTCCGGGAACACGAGCGATCCGGTGAAGAGGTCGTCGACGCCCGTCGGCCCGATCACCTGGCGGCCGAGCACGCTCTCCGGCTCACCGGCGAGGAGGCGCGCGCCGCTCACGCAGTAGGTGCCGAGGTCGAGCAGCGAGCCGCCGTCGAGCTCCGGGTCGAGCCGGATGTTCTCGGCGCCCTCGACCGGGAAGCTGAACGACGTCCGCACGAGCTGGAGACGCCCGACCGCGCCCTCGCGGACGAGCTCCTCGGCCCGCCGGGTCTGCGGGTTGTGGCGGTACATGAAGCCCTCGGCGAGGACGAGGCCCTCACGCTCCGCGAGGTCGAAGAGCGCCTCGGCGTCGTCGGGCTCGTCGGTCAGCGGCTTCTCGCACAACACGTGCTTGCCCGCCTCGAGGGCGCGCCGCGTCCACTCGACGTGCAGGGAGTTGGGCAGCGGGATGTAGACGGCGTCGACCTCCGGGTGGGCGAGCAGCGCCTCGTAGCCCTCGTGGGCGCGCGCGATCCCGTGCTCCTCGGCGTAGGCCGTTCCCCGCCCGCCGTCCCGGCTCGCGACCGCGACGACGTCGACGAGTTCCGAGTCGCGCGCGGCCGGGAGGATGCGCCGGTTGATGCGCGCAGTGGAGAGGAGGCCGAATCGCAGCGCGTTAGCCAAGCGCAGCGAGCTCCTCGGGCGCGGGCTCGAGCTTCGCCGCGGCCATGTTCTCCTCCAGGTGCTCGAGCGACGCCGTCCCCGGGATCGGGCAGACGACCGGCGAGCGGGCGAGCAGCCAGGCGAGCGCGACCTGGGCGGGGGTGGCGTCGTGGGCGCGGGCGACGGCGTCCAGTCGCCCGCCGGGCTCGGCGAGGTCACCGACCGCGAGCGGCCACCAGGGGAAGAAGGCGATTCCCTGCTCCTCGCAGGCCTCGAGGACGTCCTCCGAGTGCCGGTCGGCGAGGTTGTAGCGGTTCTGGACGGAGACGACCGGCACGATCTCCTGCGCGCGCGCAAGCTGCTCGACGCCGACGTTCGAGAGCCCGACGTGGCGGATCCTTCCCTCCTCCCGCAGGCGGGCCAGCTCTCCGACCGACTCCTCGAACGGCACCTTCGGGTCGGGCCGGTGCAGCTGGTAGAGGTCGATCCGCTCGACCCGCAGGCGCCGCAGGCTGCCCTCGCACGCCTCGCGGAGGTGCTCGGGGCGGCCGTCCGCCGGCCAGCCGCCGGGCCGGTCGTCGCGGACGAGGCCGCCCTTCGTGGCGATCACCAGGTCCTCGTAGGGGTGCAGCGCCTCGGCAACCTGGAGCTCGTTCACCTCGGGCCCGTAGGAATCCGCGGTGTCGACGAGGTTCGCGCCCAGCTCGACCGCCCGGCGGAGCACCCGGAGCGCGTTCTCGCGGTCCTCGGGCCAGCCGCGGATCCCGGGCCCGCAGAGCCGCATGGCTCCGAACCCGAGCCGGCGCACCTCCAAGTCGCCACCGATCAGGAGCGTCCTGTCCAAGGCCGTGAGGCTAGCGGTGCCCGATCACGCCAAGTAACACAGTGTTACTTGGCCGGACGGGCGCTTGCGGCTCAGGTGCAGAGCTCTCGTGCCACTTCCGTGTAGATCTTGGCGCAGCGCTCGACGCTCGCCAGGTCGACCCACTCCTCGACGGCGTGCGCGCCCTCGCCCGCCGGGCCGAAGACGACCGTCGGGATGCCGGCGGCGGAGAGGAGCGACGAGTCGGCCCAGAAGGGGACGCCGACCACCTCCGGCCCGCCCGCGTGGCGGGCGACGAGCTCGGCGATCGGGGCCTCCGCGGGCGTCTCGAAGGGCTCGCGCGCGACGACCACCCGAACCTCGCCGTCCAGCTCGCCGAGCAGCTCGCGAAGCTCGCCCTCGACCAGCGCGACGGGCTCGCCGGGGATCGTGCGCCGCTCGCCCTTGAGCAGGCAGCGCTCGGGGTAGCTCGAGAACTCCTGCCCGCCCTCGATCACGGAGGCGTGCAGGGATCCGCTGCCGAGCAGCGCGTGCGTGGGAGCTGCGCGCAGACGGCGGTCGAGCTCCTCGATCCCGACGAGGACGAGACCCATGCGGGCGATCGCGTCGATGCCGAGATCCGGCCTCGAGCCGTGCGCCGCCCGCCCCTTGGTCTCGACCTCGAAGCCGACGAAGCCCTTGTGCGCCAGCGCGAGGCGCATCTCGGTCGGCTCGGAGACGATGGCTGCGTCCGCGCTGTAGCGCTCGGCGATGCGCGCGGAGCCGATGCTCGCGACCTCCTCGTCGGCGACCGCGGTCACGATCACGTCGCCGCGCAGCCCGGCCCCGACGGCGTCGGCGCCCGCGAGCATGATCGCGGCCAGCCCCGCTTTCATGTCGTA
>JBOHAK010000437.1:0-2179 GCA_050697795.1 Gaiellaceae bacterium | reverse complement strand
GTGGTCAGCCGATGACTGCGGCAAAACCACAGCACAATCGGTGCTTCCTCTGACGAGACGCGCCCGAAGAAGTGCAATCCTCTGCATGCACCGAGAAATAGATCGAAAGTAGGACGAAGCCCGATCGACTTGATGATGTAGGCGGAATCCGAAACACCCGCCGATCGAGTGGACGAAATCGAAACTACCTCGGCGAAGATTCCGGGCCTCGATGCGTCAGCATCGAGGCCCGGCCTTTCGTGCACGTGCAGCGAGGGTCGCCGTCAGCGGCCCTGACCAGCTCGCCTGCTGCCTTGCCAGGCGACGCGTCAGCCGTAGGTGAGTACGACAAGCAGCGACGCGGCGGCGACGCCGTAGGGGACGGCACGGCTGGTCGGGTGTGGGGTGTCAAAATTCGGTGCGCGTTCCCGAAAAATGCGGATTTGCAGGCGGGACCCGATTTTTGGCACCCCACAGGATCCCGACCCGGCGGATCAGGCATTCGACCGATCCTGTCGGCTAGTTCCGCGCCTTCGGCGACGTCAGACGTGTGCGATGGGTGCGGCTGGCTAAGCCGAGGCGATGAGCGCCACGCCCAGTCCGAGAAAGATCGTGGCGACACCGAGCCATATCGAAGCCCAGAGACGAAGCTCCGAGGCGCTCGGTGGCGCTTCGCCACGGCGAGCCCAAACAAAGAGGAGCCATTGGGAGCGGCCTTGAATCCACCGCTCCCTTGGTGCCCGAATGACACGAAACGTCGGCCACGCCAGTGCGAGGCCACAGATGAGGAGCGCTCCGCCGATTACCACGCGTCAAACGTACCCGGATGGAGCGGAACGAGCCCGAGCGATGCCGGAGCCCGGCGACCCAGGTGGCTACCCCGCAAACGGAGCAGCGCCGGGCGACGCGCTCGCCCTCCGCGATGACCCCACCACGAGCGCGTCGATGTCGCACGCACGACCGCCAGAGGTGGGCAGACGAAGCTATCGCGCCCGTTCAGCGCCGCCTAAGGGCGTGACACAGTTTCTGCACCCCACCCGGCTTTATAACCGTGAACACGGCCGGTGCTTGTCCTAGAGGACGATCTGGCGCAGCAGCTCGAGCGGACAGCCCGCCGACGCGAGCGCGGCCGCCAGGTGCCAGTCCGCTTCCGACTCGGCGAGCTCAGAAGACTCGGCGGCTGAGAAACCAAGCTCGGCGAACCGCTCGAGGCGCCACTCGAGCAGTCTCTCCTCCTTGAGGGTCTCGTCGCTGGGCACGGTCACGAGGCGCTCGGTTGGGGCTCACTCATCTCAGGCGGCTCGTCGACGCGCGGGTTGCGCGAGGATGCCGAGCCGCGATCCGTGGGAGCGAAAGGCCGCCAGGGAAGCTGCTCCCACGCGCTCGCCTGGCACATGGGACAGGCTGGCGGCGGGCCGCTCGCGATGAGCCCGTAGCCGCAGACGGAGCAGCGGAGCTCTGCCCTCCCCGTCTCGGGGTCGGACTCGCTGGGGGCGGTCGATCATGCGTCATGATCCCGCCGACGGTTCGGTACGAGGCATCTCCCGAACCCCACCCCGTCACCCGTCGTCGGGGATGGGCGCCGGCTACCAGCTCACGCCCTCGTGCTGAGCGAGTCGCCGGAGGACGTCTTCGGCGAGTACGAGGGTCGCGTCGCGGTTCACGCGAGCGGTGGCGAGAGCGGCGCTCTTCGTGTCGCCGTGGCGGATGGACGTCGCGGCGTCCGTGAGCGGTCGGAGTTGCTCCTCGCTCGTCCCCAGCGCGGCGTGAAGCGGCGGCCAGACGGGTTTCCTCTCCGTCGCTGAGACCTTGTCCGCATGGAAGCGGCGCGCGTTCTCTACGGCCCGGTAGGCGTAGAGGAAGGCGTCGTCGCCGCGGTCGCGGAGGCTGAAACCGAGATCCTTGAACGCGAGCCGCAGCGGCGGCTCACGGACGAAGCGCCACGCGGCGTTGGCGGCGGTCGTGAAGTCGCGGGCGCGCGGGCGGTCCAGCTCCGTGACGGCGCCGGCGCTCCGAGTAGGCCCCGAACACCGTTCGCTCCTGCTCGTCGCGCTAAGGAACGTCCGCGACTCAGGACGGTCGGGAAACGCACGCGCCGCGGCATCCCTAGGGCTCCGTGGTATCGGCTCGGGCGCGCACCCCTGTGCGCGGGCCCTCGCGAATTTCGCCGAAACCCGTCCGAAACTGCGGAGCGCTCCGC
>JBOHAK010000436.1:0-3012 GCA_050697795.1 Gaiellaceae bacterium | reverse complement strand
GTCGTGGATGAGGTGGCTGCTGTCGAACCGTTCGCCGTCAGCGACATTCTCGGCTCTTTGCCATTTGAAGGCGACCGTATCCCGAAAGACGGCGACCACAGGCACGTGTCCCGAGTCAAGTTTCTTGGACACTTTCTGCCCCGAATAGGTTTCATTCGGGCGCACTGATGTAGGCCTCGAGCGGCGTCTGGAAGTCGAGGTGCTCATGCGGGCGGACCTGGTTGAAGAGGGTTCGGTAGGCGTCCAGCTCCTCGGCGAGCGCATGCCCGGAGGCGATCTCGAGGCGGTAGAGGTGCTCGTACTTGAGCGACTCGTAGAAGCGCTCGACGACGCCGTTCGTCTCGGGGGCGCGGTGCTTGGTGCGCACGTGCGCGAGCTCGGGGCGAGCGGCGATGAAGAGCCCGAAGCGGTCGGACTTGTAGGCGGGGCCGTTGTCGGAGACGATCACGAGCGGATGCAGCTCGCTCGTTTCCTCGTCGAGGCAGTCCTCGGCAAGCGGCCGCCCGAGCAGGCGCTCGGCCTCGCTGATTGCAGCCTCGATGACGGAGACGGCGTCTTTGGCCGTCTGGGTGCCGTTGGCGTGGCAGGCGAGGCAGAGCTTGGCCGCGTAGTCGACGACGGCGGTGATGCGCCAGGTGCCGCCGGCGGTCGTCTCGAACTCGGAGAAGTCCGTCTGCCAGACGCGGTTGCGCCGCCTGGGCGGGGCGTCGAAGGTCGCCCGCCGCGCCTTGGCCAGGGCGCGCCGCTCAGCCTGGTAGCGCACCGGCATCAAGAGGCCGCGGCGGGCGAGCGCGCGCTTGACCGAGGACTGGGAGACGGCGGTCCCGTCGGCCCGGAGCAGCGCCCAGATCTTGCGGTGGCCCCATGCTGAGAAGCGATACGCCTTCTCAGCCGCCCGTTCCTCGATCGCATCGACGACCGGCGCCGGCCAGCGCCGTGCCGGCCGGCCTTCGAGCGCGGCCTGGCGCCAGTAGTACCACGTCGAGGCGGGGATCCCGAGCCGGGCGACGAAGCGGCGCACCGGCATCGCCGTGTCCTGCCGGATCTCCTCTAGCTCCTCGAACGAGGGTAGAGCGCCCCCCTTTTACGCCAGGCCCGCAGCTCGACATAAGCCTCGCCGAGAGCGCTCGTGAGCTCGTCGATCTGGGCCTGGAGATCGGCCTCCCGCTGGCTGGAGGGCGCTCGCGCGTTCTCGCCCCGCGCGAGCGCCTCGTGCGCCCCCTCGAGGAACTGCTTTTGCCACTTGGCGATCGTCGTCTGCGACATCTCCAGACGGCGCGCCGCCTCCACCTGGGTCATCTCGCCCCGCAGCACAGCCACCACCACCTGCAGCTTCTCCTCGGGGCTCTTGAACGGCTTTCGGCCCATCGCGACCCTCCGCGCTCGTATACCACTTCAACCTGTCCAAGAAATTCTGACCCACGACAAGGCCGCTACACGTACTACGGCGGGCACGTCACGCGCTCGCCGTACCGCGTAGCGATCCCGCGAAGCGGCCACTGGCATCTCGTGGTCGATCTCGGTGGGTATGCCGGCCGGGTGAACGCCTCTGTCCAGGTGCTCCCGGGCGCGATGCGTCCTGCCCGGCAGCAGATGCCGAGCCTGTCGTCCATCGCGCAGAACGCCGCCGAGTTCGAGGGGTACGACGACCCGACGGACGTTGCCTGCGACTTCGACGTCTTCATCTCGCACGCGACCGAGGACAAGGACGTGCTCGTTCGGCCCCTTGTACATGCACTCCAAGAGCGCGGCGTCGTCGTCTGGTACGACGAGTTCGAGCTGCGGGTCGGCGATAGCCTTCGCCGCAAGATCGACGCCGGCCTAGCGCGTAGCCGGTTCGGAGTGGTCATTCTCTCACACGCCTTCTTCGCGAAGAACTGGTCTCAGTACGAGCTCGACGGGCTGGTCACGCGAGAGATGGCCGGCGAGAGGCAGATCATCCTGCCCCTCTGGCACGAGATCTCGAAAGACGAGGTCATCAGCCACAGCCCATCGCTCGCGGACAAGGTGGCGCTTCAGACGTCGCTCTACAGCGTCTCCGAGATCGCGGAACAGATCGCGGAAGTGATCCGGGAACGCCCGGCGGCATGAGGGGTTAGACATGAGGCCTGGCGGCGCGCAGCGCCTGGGGAGGGTTGGCGAAACAAGAGCCCGGTTGGGAAAGATGATCGGTGGTGCCCTACCTCGTGCTTCCTGAGCAACGGCCCGACGTACCTCGTCCAACTGGCCCGAGGCGTGGGGGCTCGATTCGATCACGGCTTGCGTTCGCGGGGGCAGCCATGAGGCTTGGTGGCGCGAGGTTCATGCTCGCGGTAAGCGCTGTGAACGTCGTAATCGGCGTGACCGTCGCTTGGGTGCTCGTCTTTCTGACCGATTTGGAGTGGGCGTGGGCGATAGCGATTGTCCTCGCCGTGTTGCTCCTGATCGCCTTGGAGGGGGGCTATCGGTTATGGGATGCCGCCGACAAGACAGCTACCCGCTATCTGCCGACATGGGAGTTGCTTCAAGACCGGGCGGACATCTTGCGAGCGCTGTACGACGCCAACGCTCAGGGGCGGATCTGGGCCGAGTTTCTTGGCATATACATGGCTGGGCATCGCCCGGCAGCGCAGCGGGATTTCGATATGGCGGTAACAGTCGGGTTCCCGCTTGTGCTGGAGCGTGATGCCCTTTCCCGTCCCAGTGGGCCTGACGACTTTCTGGCGATTGTCTCAGCGTTTGAAGCGGCTGCTTCGGAGTGGAGAGAGGCTGAGCAAGAGGCTGTGCCGCAACGAGGACAGCGGAGACTCGCGCTCGGGCGAGTGCTTGGGCGAGACGGGCGAGCACTGTGAGGTCGGTATGAAGCTGGACACGCTCCAAGCCACGGAGCCCGAGCGGCGTCAGCCCGTAGTCGTTCTTCAAGCGGCCGAACTCGCGCTCAACGGCGGCGCGTCCCGCGTAGAGGTCGCGGAACCGCTGTGTGTGGCGCGGGATCAGCGGGAGGAGTCGTCCGCCGACGCAGATGGGCAGGGC
>JBOHAK010000435.1:0-6662 GCA_050697795.1 Gaiellaceae bacterium | reverse complement strand
TCGGCGAGCCGCTGGGCGATCGCCCAGGCGATCGAACGGCGGTTGGCGACGCCGAGGACGAGCCCCGTCTTTCCTGCAAAGCGGTCATGCACGGCGCGGGCAGTCTAATCTCGCCTCCGTGAGGGCGTTCGCGCACGACGTCTACACCTATCCGCTGCCGCCCGGGCACCGCTTCCCGCTCGTGAAGTACCGCCTCGTCCGCGAGCGCGCGGAGACCGTCGACGGGATCCACGTGGAGGACTCGCGCCCCGCGTCCGACGACGAGCTCCGTCTCGCACACGACGCCGCGTACCTCGTCCGGGTAGAGCGCGGAGCGCTGGCCCGCCGCGAGGTGCTCGCGCTCGGCCTGCCGTGGTCGCCGGCGCTCGTGGAGCGCGCGCGCCGCTCGGTGGGCGCGACGCTCATGGCGGCGGAGGCGGCCCTGGCCGACGGGGTCGGCGCCAATCTCGGCGGCGGCACGCACCACGCGTTCGCGGACGGCGGGCGCGGCTTCTGCGTCTTCAACGACGTCGTCGTGGCCGTGCGGGCGCTCCGGGGCGCACGCCGCGTCGAGCGGGTGCTCGTGGTCGACCTCGACGTCCATCAGGGCGACGGCACGCACGCGGCGTTCATGGACGACCCCGAGGCGTTCACGTTCTCGGTCAACGGCTTCCGCAACTATCCGTTCCGGCGCGTGCCGGGCGATCTCGAGCTCGACCTCGCAGACGGCACGGGCGACGAGCGTTACCTCGAGGGCCTCGCGCGGCTGCTTCCGCAGGCGCTCGCTCGCGCCCGGCCGGACGTCTGCTTCTACCTCGCCGGCGCCGACCCCTACGAGGGCGACCGGCTGGGCCGGCTCGGGCTGACGAAGGAAGGCCTCACGGCTCGCGACGCCGTCGTGCGTGCTGCGCTCGCGCGGGCGGGCGTGCCGGTCTGCCTGACGCTCGCGGGCGGGTATGCCGACCCGATCGCCGACACGGTCGACATCAACCTGGCGACGCTGCGCGCCTTCGCCGCGTGAACGTCGCCGTCCTCACCGGCGGGTCGAGCGGGATCGGCGCCGCGACGGCGCGCGTGCTGACGTCGCGCGGCTGGCGCTGCGTGCTCATCGCCCGCGGGCGCACGCGGCTCGAGCAGGTCGCGGCGGAGCTCGACGCCGAGCCCGAGGTCTGCGACGTGGGCGACCGCGAGGAGCTCGAGGCCGTCGCGGCCCGGGTGGCGGAGCGGCACCCGGCGGTGAACCTGCTCGTCTCGTGCGCGGGCATCCCGGGTCACGGCGGCGGCTTCCTCGACTTGTCGCCGGAGCGGATCGAGGAGCTGACGCGGACGAACTACCTGGGGAGCGTCTGGGCGCTGCGCGCGTTCCTGCCGCTCCTCGAGGCGGGCGCGCCCTCGCACGTCGTCAACGTCGCCTCCGTCGCCGGGGTCTACGCCGTGGGCGCCTCCGGCCCGTACTCCGCGTCGAAGCACGCGCAGCTCGCCTTCTCGCGCGCCGTCGCCGTCGAGCTCGCGCCGCGCGGGATCCGCGTGCATGCGGTCAACCCCGGCCCGGTGCGGACCGACGGCTTCCCGCAGGAGCGCCTGAAGGGAACGCGACTCGACCGCCTCGTCCTCCAGCCGGAGCGGGTCGCCCAGACGATCCTGAGGACGGTCGAGCGCGACCGTCCCGAGTCGTACGTGTTCGGCGCCTACCGCGTCGCGGGCCTCCTCCAGGCCGCGGTGCCCGGAACGCTCTCGCGCTTGGCCCAGCGCCGCCGTCGCCGCGGCCGCCCCGCGACCAAGTAACACTGTGTCACTTGGGCTCGAGGGCACGCGCCACCCGGAGCGCGGCGCCGCCGAGCGCCGCGCCCGCGACCGCGTCGAGGACGTAGTGGTTCGCCGTGACGAAGACGATCAGCGCGACGAGCGGCGGGTAGGCGGGCGCGAGCCTGCGCACGACCCCGCTCCGGCTGGTCCCTGCAATGCCCGCCGCCGTCACGACGGCGTAGGCCAGATGGATGCTCGGCATCGCGGCGACCGGGTCGTAGAGCCGCGAGACGAGGCCGGAGTCGAGGTCGATGCCGCTCACGTCCGCGATCGTGTCCACGAAGGCTTCGTGGCCGCGGGGCGGCGCGCACGGGAAGAGCACGAAGACGGGCTGGGCGCCGAGCGACGTCAGCACGGCCGCCCGGCGGAGGCGGTGGAACTCGGGGTGACGCCCCGCGTAGAGGCGCATGAGCCAGCCGATCGTCAGGCCGACGTTGAGCGTCACGTAGGCGAGGTTGAGGATGACCAGCAGCCGGCGGCGCGGCAGCAGGAGCGCCTGGAGCCGCGGCTCGACATGGACGCCGAGGCGCCGCTCGAGGGCGACGACGCGTCCGGCGTTTGCGACCGCCCGGGCCCGACCCGCGTCGCCGCGCTTGCGATGCGCGGCCAGCAGGTAGAGCGCGTACACCCCGAGGCCGATCGCGACCTCCCGCCGGCCCGAGAAGCGTCGTCCGTGCCGGGCGCGCCGTTCCATTCGAGTCCGCATACTTACCTGTCAGATGGGCGCGTGGCGCAAGAACCTCCTCCGCATCGGCCTCGGCTCGGCAGCGACGGGCGCGTTCCTCTGGCTCTTCCTGCGCGAGGTCGACCTGGGGCTCGCCTGGAACGAGATCACCGCGCTGCCCGGCTGGACGATGGCGGCGGCGCTCGGGCTCGTGCTGGCGAACGTCTACATCATGGCCGTCAGGTGGAAGTATCTGCTCGCCGGCGCCGGCTACCGGTGCGCCACGGGCAAGCTCTTCTCCTCGGTCGCGGTCGGGCGCGGCGCGAACAACATCATCCCGGCGCGCGGCGGCGACCTGCTCCGCATCGAGTCCCTGCGCGAGCGCCAGGTGCCCGTGTTCGTCACGGCCGGGACGCTCTTCGCGGAGCGGCTCCTCGACGGGGTCGTGCTGTCCACGTGGATCCTCTTCGGCGCGCTGGCGATCGGCCAGAGCGGCCCCATGCTCCTCACCGGAGTCGCGCTCTCGTCCGGCGCCGCGCTGGGGGTCGCGCTCGTGCTGCTCGCCGCACGCGAGCCCGACCGGGCCGAGCGGCTCGCGTGGCGCGCCTCGCGGAGGCTGCCGCCTCGCTGGCACACCCGCTTCACGCGGGCCGCCGCGCACTTCGTGGACGGGCTCGGCGCCTTCCGCGGACGGAAGCGGCTCGCCGCCATCCTCGCCACGTCGGCGGCGATGTGGCTCGCCGACGTGGCGATGTACTACGTGGTCGGGGAGCACGCCTTCGGGCTCGACCTGCCGGTCGGCGCGTACTTCCTGCTCGAGGGCATCGGGAACCTCGCGCTCGCCGTCCCCGCCACGGCGGCGGGGATCGGGACCTTCGACTACCTGACCCTCCTCGCCGCGAAGGGCGTGGACATCCAGATCGACAAGGCGACCGCGTACGTCCTGACGATGCACGCCCTCACGGTGATCCCGGTCACGCTCCTCGGCGCGGCGCTCCTCCGCCCCGCCTTCCCGCGCCTCCGCGGACGGAGGCGCGAGGCGGCGCACGAACACAACTAGCTGCGCCTCAGTAGTCGAAGCCGTCGTCCGTGGAGGTCGAGCCTCCCGAGAAGCCGGTGGGGCTCGCGACGTGCCAGGTGAAGAGCGTGCCGTCGAAGGTGTCGGAGAAGCCGTCTCCCGTCACCTCTCCGGGGCCGGGATCGTCCGCGAAGCGGTAGAGACGCCGTCCGTCGAACGTGACCTGGTCGGGTCCGTCGGGGCGCTCGGCGACGCCGAGGTCGTTCGCCAGATCACCGCCGGCGGTCGGGCCCCCGCCCCCGGCCGGGACGGTCAGCGGGATCCAGATCGCGGCGCAGGCGTCGGAGCAGAGCACGTCGCCGCCCACCTCTTCGTCGGCCGCGTAGAGGGCCGCGCCGCCGGAGTCGACGAGCACATCGCCGACGCCGTCGACGCTCGTGACCGAGACGGTCTCGGCGGCATCCATGCCGCCGGATGCGGAGGCGGCTCCGGACGAGTCGTCTCCGCCGCCGCCCCCGCAGGCGCCGAGCACGACGGCTACGGCCACGGCGAGGGCGGCGAGCGCTGTGTATGTCCTGATGCGTGTCATATCAGGGTCTACTCCCGGCCCGGCCCGGAGGGATTGCCGAGCTCCGCGATGAGCAGCGAGCGCCCGTCCTCGCCGACGAGGTGCACGGCGGCAGCCGAGTCCAGCCCGACGGGGAGCGCACCTCCCCACACCCCGTCGACGAGGCGGAACGAGGCCAGCGGGATCCTGTTGCCGTCGCGATCGACGAGCTCGGCTCCCTGGACGGAGCTCCGGTGCTCGGCCGCGACCGTGATCGTGATCCACGACGGAGAGCCGCGGTAGGCGAAGACGATCCCGGCGGGCTCTCCGGTGCCGTCGTGGAGCCGTACGGCTCCGAAGTAGGAGCCCTGCGCCTGCGCCAGCGTCGCGCGGTAGTGGGCGGCCAGGCGGCGCTCGTCGCGGAAGCCGAGGAGCATCGCGCCCGCCGTGACGCCGACGGCGACCAGCACGGCCGCCGCCAGGACGGCGAGCCGCCGGGCGGTGTGTCGGCGCGTCGTCCTGGGAGGCTCGAGCGAGCGGAGGACGCGCAGCTCGAAGCCCAGGGGCGGCTCCTGCTCGGGGGCGAGCACGAGCAACTCGTCGGCGACGGCCGAGAAGCCTTCGACCTCGCGCCGGCAGTCCGCGCAGTCGGCCAGGTGCTCGAGGACGCGCGCGCGGTCCCTGCCGTCCGCGATTCCGAGGGCGAGCTCGGCCGCGAGCTCGCGGGTCTCGTGGCAGCGATCGTCAGCGGTCATCTCCGACCTCCATCCGGTCCCGCAGCCGGATCATCGCGCTGCGGATGCGGGTCTTGGCGGTTCCAAGCGGCACCCCTTCGAGCTCGGCGACCTCGCGCGCGGTGCGCCCGAAGTAGGCGGCGAGCAGGAGGGCGCGGCGCTGCTCGACCGGTAGCACGGCGAGCGCCTCGCGCAGGTGCTCCCGCTCCGCGACCTGCGAGCCCTCCTCGCGCGCCTCGCGGGCACTCTCGAGCTGCAGCTTCGACGCGAGCACCTCCGGGTCCAGGGGCTCGGCCGACCTCAGGCGCGTCCGGTCGATCGCGACGTTCCTGACGATCGTCAGGAGCCAGGTCAGCACCGTCCCGCGGCGCGGGTCGTAGCCCGCCGCGTAGCGCCAGGCCCGCAGGAAGGCGTCCTGAGCGACCTCCTCGGCATCGCGTGGGTTCGCGACGATCGTCCGCGCGAGGCCGTACGCACGTCGCTGAAAGCGGCGGACGAAGGCGGCCGCAGCCTGCTGGTCGCCCGCGGCGAGCCCGGCCAGGAGCGCTTCGTCGGAGCTCCCCATGCCAGGACCTACTGCCGAGAGGGCCTCGAGGGATTGCCTAGACGAGCTCCCGCGCGCTCGAGTGCTCGCGGGCGAGGACGGGAAGCGCGTCCGCGTGCGTGGGAGCGGCGGCGAGCGCCTCGGCGAGACGCCGGCGGCGGCCCTCCTCCGTGGCCAGGTCGCGCTCCACCGGCCGGCCCTCCTCCTCCGCGGCGGCGACCGCCTCCGCGAGCCGGCGCTCGAGAGCAGGCGGATCGGCCTCGGCGCCTTCGGCGAGCGCGGCCGCCACCACCTGGCCGCAGGTCAGGGGCATCGTCCCGCGCAGGAGTCCGAGCAGCGCCGACTCCGCCTCCTTCCCCGGCGGGGACACCGCCTGCCCGAGGGCCAGGTGGAGCCGCGTGCGTCCGCGCCCCAGTGGGTCGTAGGCCAGCGCGAGCGGCCTCACGGCGACCGGCTTGCCGCGCCGGACGAGGGCGCCGATCCCGGGCCTGATCGGCCCGATCTCCCCGTCGGGGGAGGGGCGCCCCTCGGGGAAGACGAGCAGCGTGCGCCGCGCGCGCACGAGCTCGACGAGCGTGCGGAAGTCGCCGGCCGCCCCGGCCGCCCGGCGACCCCAGAAGTCGTCGAGGCCGTCGCGGACCCCGTCGCCCGGCGAGACGGCCTCCCAGAGGATGTCGGCGTACTCGCCGCGCAGCACGTCGCCGGCGCGGGCGGGCGCGGGCCGCCCGGCCGCGGTGGCGCGGGCGAGGAGGCGGTTCAGGCCGTCGTCGGGCACCAGCTCCTCGAGCGGCGCCTCCGGCCGCGCCGCCAGCACCTCGCCCAGGCGGGCAACGCTCGCGCTGCGGATCGGGAAGACGTTCACGACCGGGAGCCAGCGCGCGACCCCGATCGGGTAGAGGGCACGCCGCGCCTGCAGCGGCAGCGAGGGTGGGAAGCCGGCGAAGAACCCGGGCAAGAACATGTCGTCGCGCGCGGCGAAGTGGAGCCGGTTCGCGCGGTTCCGGAGGCCGCCCGTGCCGAAGTAGAGCGTCGGCGCGACGATCGGCACGTCGGTCTCCCGGCGGTGCGTGATGACGACGAGCGTGCCGGGCTCGAGCGGGAAGCGCCGCGGGCCGAGCACGTCCACGCGGAAAGCCGCTGCCGCATAGGCCCGCATGCCGTGGGCGACGGCGTCGTAGAGATCCGGCACACCTCTATCCTGTAGGGATGGCGGCGCTCAGGCTGGGGGATCCGGCACCCGACTTCGACCTGCCGGGCGTCGACGGGGAGCGGCGTGCCCTCTCCGACTACGAGGGGAAGCCCGTCGCCGTCGTCTTCTCCTGCTGCCACTGCCCGTACGTGGTCGCCTGGGAGGATCGGCTGAACGCGGC
>JBOHAK010000434.1:0-2704 GCA_050697795.1 Gaiellaceae bacterium | reverse complement strand
AGCCTGGGCAGCGGCAGCAGGGCGCCGATCGGCTCGAGACGCTCTGCCGTCTCGGCCGCGGAGGGCCGCTCGCGCGGGTCGTCGCTCAGGCAGGCGAAGACGACTTCGGCTACGGCCGGCGGGATCTCCTTCGGCAGCGGCTCGGGCGCATGCACGAGCTGCGGAAACCGCTCCGAGGAAGTCCGTGAGCTCTCGTCGCCGTCCGGAAAGGGCCGGCGCCGGGCCAGGGCCTCGTAGAGGGTCACGCCGAGCCCGTACACGTCCGTTCCCGGCCCGATCTCGCCGAAGCGGGCCGGGTCGCACTGCTCGGGAGCCATGTAGGCGTCGGTGCCGATCGGCTCACGCGTGCGCCGCGCATCCTCGAAGCGCCGCGCGACGCTGAGGTCGATCAGCTTCGGCGTCGAGCTCATGATGATGTTCCGTGGCTTGACGTCGAGGTGGGAGTAGCCGCGCGCAGCCATGTAATGGAGGGCCGAGCAGAGCTGGAGCGCGAGCGGCAGGAGCTGCTCGACGACGATGCCGTAGCGCCGCTCGAGCGTGGAGAGGCGCGGGCCGTCGAGGAGCTCCAGCACGACGTGCGGCCGCTCGCCGTCGAGCACGGCGTCGAAGCAGCGGACGATCGACGGATGGGCGAGGCTGCCGAGCGCCTCGGCCTCGCCCGTCATGCCGGCGAGCGTGCCGGGGTTCCCGACCTGGGCCGGGCGGATCGCCTTGACGACGACGAGCGCGTGCAGCGTGTCGTCCCAGGCGAGGTACGCCTCGTAGCGCCGGCCGCCCCCGAGGAGGCGGACCGCGTAGCGCCCGGGGGCGATCTCGTCGCCCTCCTCGAATCCCCAGACGTCGTCCTGCCAGGCGATCGCGTCGTGCATAGAGGAACTGGTACCCCCGTGTGGTGATAACCACATGAGGGAAAGATGAGAGATCTCTCATCGTCCTCTCATGGCCTTCTGTCTCTCGGTCGCGATCCTGCAGGCATGCGGTTTCCGCTCCTCGTCGCGATTATCCTGGTCGCGGGCGTCATCGCCGCCGGGTTCTACTCGGCGAGCCCGTCCGCGCGGACCGACGTGCCGAGCATCGAGCTTTCCGTCGTGCGCGACCGGGCTCAGCCGAAACGGGAGCGGCCTGCGCGCGTGAACCGCGAGCCGAAGCGACGAGAGGGCGCGGCGCGCGCCTCCGGCGGGGGCGCCGCTTCGACGGGCCCGACTCCGATTCCGGCTCCCGCGCCGACGCCCGCAGGCGGCGGCGGCGATGATGACGACGATGACGACGCCGAGCGAGACGACGACGACGGCGACGACGGCGACGACTGAGCGTTCGCCGTCCCCCGACAAGGCCGCTCGGCGGCGTTCGCGGTTCGGGCTGAATTCGCCGCTGCGCCGGTTCCAGGCGAGCTTCCGCGTCCGCGTGCTCGCGGCCTACGTCGGGCTCTTGGCCGTCGCGACGTTCGGGGCGATCTTCGTGGCGCGGGAGGCGCTCACCGGGCGGCTCGACGAGCGGATCGACTCCGAGCTCGTGCAGGAGTCCCGCGAGTTGAGACAGCTCGCCCGCGGCAACGATCCCGAGACGGGCGAACCCTTCGGGGGGCGTGTGCGGCGCATCTTCGAGGTCTACCTCTCGCGCAACGTCCCCTCCAGGAACGAGGTGCTGCTCACCTTCGCGGACGGCGAGCCGTTCCTGCGCAGCGGTCGAGTGGGCCCGTACCGGCTCGACCTCGACCCGGAGCTCGTCGCGCGCTGGGGCACGCTCGAGAGCACCGACAGGGGCGGGGTGGACACGCCGGGCGGCCGCGTCGAGTACCTGGCCGTCCCGCTCCTCGGCGGCGGCGAGACGCGCGGAGTCTTCGTTGCGGCGATCTTCCGCGACCGGGAGTCGGGCGAGGTCGACGACGCCCTGCGCGTCGTCGCCGGCGTGGGCCTGGCGATGCTCCTCGTCGGCTCGGTGCTCGCGTGGCTCCTGGCCGATCGCGTCCTGCGGCCGGTGACGGCGGTCACGAAGACCGCGCGCACCATCTCCAGTGGGGACCTCTCGCGGCGCATCCCGGTGTCGGGCCACGACGAGATCGCCGTCCTCGCCTCCACGTTCAACGACATGCTCGCCCGGCTGGAGACCGCCTTCGAGACGCAGCGACGCTTCGTGGACGACGCCGGCCACGAGCTGCGGACGCCGCTCACGATCGTGCGTGGTCACCTCGAGCTGCTCGAGGACGACCCGGCGGAGCGGCGCGCCACGCTCGAGCTCGTGCTGGACGAGCTCGATCGCATGGCGCGGCTCGTGAACGACATGCTCACGCTCGCCAAGTGGGAGCGGCCCGACTTCCTCTCCACGGCACCCGTGGACGTCGGCGTCCTCACGGACGACGTTCTCGCCAAGGCCCAGGCGCTGGGCGACCGGAGCTGGCTGCTCGACGCCCGCGCGACGGGCACGATCGTCGCCGATCGCCAGCGCGTCACGCAGGCGCTCGTCCAGCTCGCCCAGAACGCCGTGCAGCACACGAAGGAGGGGGACGAGATCGGGGTCGGGACGTTCGTCGGCGACGGCAAGGCGCGGCTCTGGGTGCGGGACACCGGCCCCGGCATCCCGTTCGAGGAGCAGGAGCGCGTCTTCGCGCGCTTCTACCGCTCGGCGGCCAGGCGTGGAGCCGACGGAGCGGGACTCGGTCTCTCGATCGTCCAGGCGATCGCCGGGGCGCACGGCGGCCGTCTGG
>JBOHAK010000433.1:0-4962 GCA_050697795.1 Gaiellaceae bacterium | reverse complement strand
CTCGTACGCCAGGCGACCGCGGCGAGGAAGATCGCGGCGCCGGAGAAGATGAGCAGCGCCTGGGCGGCGAGCGCGAAGCCGAGCGCCTGGGACGTCTCGACGCCCGAGACGACGAGGACAGTCGTTCCCGCGGTGATCTGGGTCGCCGCCCCGGCCGGGCCGATCGGGAAGGCGGCAGAGGCCGCGCCGGCGCAGATGAACATGATGGCGAGCGGGAAGGAAAGCCCGATCCCGAAGGTGCCGAGCAGCAGGAAGATCGCGGTTGCCCGGACGACCCAGGATGCGAAGACGAGGCCCCACGCACGGGTTGCCTGGCGCCACGGCGTCGCGCGCGGCGCGAGCCAGCGGACGACCCGGAACCGGGCGAGGCGGGTACGCGCGGACAGGCGGGGGAGGGCGAGGACGACCGCCGCTGCGCCCACGCCCCCGAAGCCGAGCACGGCGAAGCCGGCCCGGACGGCGGGTGAGCTCCCCGGGAAGATGGCCGCCGCCGTCGCGAACGGCGAGAGCGCGACGGCGTCGATCAGCCCGAGCGTGACGAGAGAGAGGCAGAGGCCGCGAACGCAGACGGGGCAGCCGGGATACCGGCGCACGATCGCGATCCGGACCACTTCGTCGAAGCGGCCCGGGAGGACGACCCCCATGATCGAGGCGCCGCCGCCCGCCGCGGCGAGCGCGAGCGGCCTCGGGCGTTCGTCTGCCCTGAAGAGCCGGTGCCACCCGTAGGCCTTGAAGCCGTACGCGAGCACGAAGAGAAGGCCTGCCGCGGCGACGAGGCCGGGGTGGCCGTGCGCGAGCGGCCAGCCGGAGTCGAGGAGCGAGCGGCCCGCGAGGGCGAGGATCGCGGTCGTCACGATCGCGAAGCCGAGCGAGACGGCGAGCCGGCCCCGCGGCGAGCGGCCGATGCGCACGAGCACGGATCGTGCACGCTCGAACGCGGGCCTCGCCCGTCGGCATCCCGCCGAGATCAAGCTCATCTTCCTCCGATCACTCGATTCAACCCTGCGTGGCAGGCTCAGGGGCAATGGCGGCCATCCGTGGCCTCCTCCGTGTCGATACCCCTGGCCGAGCTCCACCCAGGCCACACCGTACGGCGCTCGCCTGACGAGCGAGGAATCTGAGCCAGAAGAAGTCGAGGGAGTCTACCCGCGCGGGCGGGTCCCTAACTCGAGTCCTGTCGTGCGACTCGACCCCTGGGTCGACCTGGCCGGCGCCGCGTCGGCGCCGTCGGCCCGGTCGGGTCAGCCGGGCCCGCGGTCGTACCGCTCCTGCTCGTCGGCCGTCCGCTCGGCGGTGGGAACGGCCTCGAGCCGCTCGTCCGGAATGGGGCGGCCGTTCTCGACCGAGAGGCCGTACGTGCCCTCGGCGAGGCGCGCCTCCGCACGCTCGACGGCCGCGAGCGTCTCGCGGAGCTGCTCCGCGAGGCCCGCGTCCAGCTCGTCCTCGTAGAGGTCCGAGGCCCGGTCGGCGGGCTCGTCCTGGTCCGCGAGCTCTCCGACGTCCTCGCGCCTGAGGCCGGCCAGCGCGCGCTCGACGCGCTCGCGCTCCTCGGCGAGCAGCTCGCGGGCGCGCTCGGGATCCATGAGCCCGATCGTAGCCCGAGCGCGCCGCGCCGGGCCGCCTACCCGCCCTCGGCGAGCGCCTCGTTGATCGCCGTCACGGTCCCCGAGCCGACGACCCCGTCCGCGTCCAGGCCGGCGGCCTCCTGGAAGCTGCGCACGGCGGCGGTCGTGCCGGGGCCGAACACGCCGTCGGGGGTCACGTCGTAGCCCAGCTGGGCGAGGGCGCGCTGCAGCCGGCGCACGCGCGGCCCGCTGTCGCCCTCGCTGAGCGCGGCGCCCTCCTGGAGCTGCAGGTTCTGCGCTGCCTCGGTGCCCGGCGCCGTCGCGGTCTCGGGCTGGGTCGTCGTGGTCGCCGACTCCTGCGGTTCGTCCCCGTCCCCCTGGAAGATGATGACGAGGATGGCGAGGAGGAGGATGGAGATGCCCGCGACGAGGGCGATGAGCCGGCGGCTCGGCATCCCCGGAGGCGGCTGCGCGCGCGGGCGGCGTCGCGGCGGGCCGGACATCTCCTCCGTAGGAGCCTCGAGCCAGTCCTCTTCGGCCAGCCAGTCGTCCTCGCGGGGACCGTCGTTCTCGCGCCTCCGCATTCCCGTACCGTACTGCCCCGGACGGCGGAATACGCCGCTTCCGCGCAAACGGTCGAATCCGCTACGCGCTGAGCGCGAGCGGACTCCGTGCCCGCTCGAGGAGGAAGTCGACGAGGTCGACGAACGGGTCGAAGCCGATCACGTCGGGTGCGTTCGCGACGAAGTTCGACAGCGCGTTGACGTCGTAGAAGTAGGGCTGTCCGTCGCGTGCGTCGACGAGGTACTCGACGCCGCCGAGCTCCATGCCCGCCGCCGCGACGATCCGCTTCGCGTCCTCGACGATGTCGCTCGGCGGCTCGAAGCGCTCGATCGGGAGGCCGCGGCCGGAGACGCCGTCGGCGATCCCGGGCAGCTCGCAGTAGTCGGCGGGGCAGAGGTTGAAGCTGCCCGGCAGCAGTCGCAGCCGGATCGCGTAGAGGAGCTCGCCACCCAGGATCTCGACGCGCACGACCGCCTCGTCGGCCGCCGGCAGGTGCTCCTGGACGAGCGCCGTCCCGTCCAGGCCGAGCTCGATCGTGCCGTCGGCGGCCGCGCCGGCGAGCTCGGCGGGAGACTCGAAGGACCGGATCCCGGCCCCGCTGCCGCCCACGTTCGGCTTGACGAGCACGGGGAAGCGAAGGCCCTCGGCCGCCGCCGGAGCCCGGGCGGGGTCGTTCACCGCCCGCGCGGCCGGATAGCGGAGCCCGAGGCGCGCGAAGAGCGCGAGCTGGCGAGCCTTGGAGATCTCGACCCCGAACGCCGTGTGCCCGTTGACGACGTTCGCGCCGATCTCCTCCAGGTAGGCGAGGTAGTGCAGCGTGTGGAAGATCGCGCGTGCGTGGCCGCGCGTCCACGCGGAGGGGCTCATCCGGTTGACGACGAGCGAGTACGGGTCCCGCCGGTCGCCCGGGTCGAACACCAGCTCGTGGGCCGGCAGCCGCGTGTAGTCGGCCCCGCGCCGCTCGAGCTCGGCGAAGAGCGGCTCGAACCAGAGCGGATGCTCGTAGAGGATGCCGATCGGTCGGCTCATCCCCTCGAGCCTACCGACGCGGAGCGCGAATTGCTATAGAAAGTGAAGTTACCGATGAGTTTGGCGGCGCCCCGGCGTCCTTAACGTGTAGTGATTCACGGACGAGAGGACGCGACCCGCCTCCCAGAGAGGACATCCAGATGCCCCCCCGAGCTTCAGCGCAGGAACTCCGTTGAGCGCCGCCGCGCTCGCGATCGAGGCCTCCGGCCTCCGCAAGGCCTTCGGCAAGACGCAGGCCGTCGACGGCGTCGATCTCGCCGTGCGCGCCGGGAGCGTGTACGGCATCCTCGGCCCGAACGGCGCCGGCAAGACGACGACGGTCCGCATGCTCGCGACCCTGCTGCGCCCGGACGAGGGCGAGGCGCGCGTCCTCGGGCACGACATCGTGGACGAGGCCGACGAAGTGCGACGCGTCGTCAGCCTGACCGGCCAGCTGGCCTCCGTCGACGAGGACCTGACCGGCCAGGAGAACCTCGTCCTGATCGGCCGGCTCATGGGCTTCCGGCGGGCGCAGGCCAAGGCGCGGGCCGCCGAGCTCCTCGAGGCCTTCGACCTCGTGGACGCGGCCGGCCGCCTGGCGAAGCGCTACTCGGGCGGGATGCGCCGACGGCTCGACATCGCGGCGAGCATCGTCGTGACGCCACAGCTGATGTTCCTGGACGAGCCGACCACCGGACTCGACCCGCGCTCGCGAAACCAGGTGTGGGACATCGTGCGGACCCTCGTCGCCGACGGCACCACCGTCCTCCTCTGCACGCAGTACCTCGACGAGGCCGACCAGCTCGCGGACGGGATCGCCGTGATCGACCACGGCAAGGTGATCGCCGAGGGGACGCCCGCGCAGCTCAAGGCCTCGGTCGGCTCCGGCGCCCTGCACGTCCGCCTCCTCGACCCCGAACAGCGGCCGGCGGCCGAGCGGGCGCTCTCGAGCGCGCTGGACGTCCAGGTCTACCTGGAGCCCGACCCGGCGGCGCTGTCGGTCGGGTGCGAACGCCCGGAACGCGCCGCCAGGGCCCTGGCCGAGCTATCCCGGGTCGGCGTCGGGGTGGCCGGCTTCTCCCTCGGCCAGCCGAGCCTCGACGAGGTCTTCCTCGCGCTCACGGGCCACCCGGCAGAGGAGGTCGAGACGGACGAGGAGCCCGTTGCGGCGGAAGAGGAGGCGCGATGAGCACCGCACCGACGACCGGAGCCCGCACCGCGCGCGACGAGCGGGCGCTCCACGCCGCGCTCTCCAAGCGCGAGCGCCCGCCGCGCGCAAGCGCACTGTCCGCGTGCCTGACCTTCGGCTGGCGCGGGATGCTGAAGGTGAAGCACGTCCCCGAGCAGCTCGTCGACGTGACCATCACGCCCGTGCTCTTCGTCCTGATGTTCACGTACATCTTCGGCGGCGCGATCTCCGGATCGACCGCCGAGTACCTCGAGTTCCTCCTTCCGGGGATCATGGTGATGTCGGTCCTCTTCACCACCGTGTACTCGGGCGTGGCGCTCAACACCGACGTCACGAAGGGCGTCGTCGACCGCTTCCGCTCCCTGCCGATCCCGCGCTTCGCACCGCTCGTCGGGTCGGTGCTCGGCGACAGCGTGCGCTACGTGGTGGGCGCCGTCGTGGTCGTCGTCGTCGGCGTGGCGATCGGCTTCCGGCCCGAGGCGGGCATCGGCGGGGTGGTGGCGGCCGTCGCCCTGGTGGTCGTCTTCGCCTTCGGGCTCGCGTGGGTCTTCACGACGCTCGGGCTCCTGCTGCGCACGCCGAACGCCGTGATGAACGCCGGCTTCATGGGGATCTTCCCGCTCACCTTCCTGAGCA
>JBOHAK010000432.1:0-6145 GCA_050697795.1 Gaiellaceae bacterium | reverse complement strand
GGATCGTTCGAGGTGCTGTTTGCGCTGCTGGTCCTCGCCGGCGCGGCGGGCGCGAGCGTGAACGCCGCGAGCGGCCGCGCGGTCATGGGCTGGTTCGAGCCGGCCGAGCGCGGGTTCGCGCTCGCGCTGCGGCAGACGTCGAACCCGCTCGCCGGGTTCTGCGCCGCGGCCGCGACCGCGGGCGTGGTCGGGCTACGGGAGGCACCCGCCGGGCCGGAGGTCGGGCCGCACGTTGCCCACCCGCTGCGCGACGCGCGCATCTGGCGGGTTTCCGCCGGTAGCGGGCTCCTCGTCCTCGCCCAGATGAGCCTCCTCTCGTTCACCGTCCTCTTCCTGCACGGCGAGCGCGGCCTCTCGACGGCCGCGGCCGCCGGCGTGCTCGCGGGGATCCAGGCGGCGGGCGCGGTGCTCCGCATCGCGGCGGGCCGCTGGTCCGACCGCATGGGCGCCCGCATCGCCCCGCTCCTGCGCCTCAGCTTCGCCTTCGCCGCGGCGCTCGCGCTCACCGCCGCGCTGACCTCCGCGCCCCTTGCGCTCCTCGTTCCCGCCCTGCTCGTCGCCGGCGCGCTCTCCCAGTCGTGGAACGGGCTCTCGTTCACGGCGACGGCGGAGATCGCCGGCCGGGCGCGGAGCGGCGCCGCGCTCGGCTTCCAGCAGACGTCCCTCGGTGTCGCGGCCGCCGTCGCGACGCCGGTCTTCGCCGCCACCGTGGAGGCGAGCTCGTGGGGGATCGCCTTCGGGCTCGCCGCGCTCCTGCCGCTCGCCGGAGCCGGGCTCGTCCGCCGGATCGCGGTCTGAGGAGGGTTTGACTAGCGCACGGCGACCTCGGGGCCTCGCCCGGCCCTTCGCCTGCGAACCAGGCCTGCGCCCAGCGCGAACGCCGTCAGCGTCGCCAGGGCGGTCCCGACCACGGGCCACACCGGGAAGCCGTCGCGGGACGACTCCGCCGCAGCGACAACCGGTTCGACGGGGGCCGGAGCGGGAGGCTGGCCTCCGCCGGTCGGAGCGCCGCCGACCGCCACCGCCGAGAACGTGTGCGTCTGCGCGCAGGGGGCGGGCTCGCCCTGCCAGGTCGTGAAGCCGTCGAACACCTCGTAGCTCCACGAGCCGGCCGACGGGAAGACGACCTGCGCCGAGAAGACGGTCAGGTCCTTCGTCGGCTGCGCGACGAACGTGCGCTGGGCGCCCGTCGCGTCGTTCACGATGGTCAGCGTCGGCCGCGCGGTCTTCGCATCCGGGAGCGGCGTGCGGCCGTGCTGGAGAATGGTCATGCGCGCCGTCCAGGTGTCGCCCGGGGCGATTCCGGCGGGCGGCGGCGCGAGCCCCACGGTCGCCCAGCAGCCGGCGCTCGCCGTGCCGGCCTGGACGAGGGCGCCGGCGGCAAGCGCCACGATCAGCAGTCGTCTCATCGAATCCTCCTTGTCACCCGCTCTACTCCGGCCGGGCCTCGGAGGTTCCGGCCGGTCACCTGACGACGAAGCCCGCGAGCCCTTCCTCGTCCTCGGAGACGACCTCGGCTCGTTCCACGACCGCTCCCGCCGGGCCACGGTGCATGAAGGCGACCAGGCGCTCGACGGCGTCCGGCTCGCCCTCGAAGACGGCCTCGACCGTGCCCTCGAACGTGTTCCGCACCCAACCGGCGACACCCTGCTGCTGCGCGAGCCGCCGGACCGTGTCCCGGAAGAACACGCCCTGGACACGTCCGTGGGCGACGACTCTTCTCCTCATCGGTAGCGCGCGAACCAGGGTACGACGAGGACGGCGAGGAGCGCCGAGCAGGCTGCCGCGAGCAGGAACGGCAGCCGCGTGTCGACGTGAAAGAGGGGTACGTAGACGAGCGGGGCGATCGCCACGCCGGCGAACTTGAACGCGCTGTAGGCCGAGGTCGCCCCCGCGCGGTTCTCGGGGAAGGACTCGACGACGATCGTGTTCAGACCGGCCCAGACGAACGCCGACGCGCAGCCGACGCCGAAGTAGACGAGCGCGAGGCTCCACACCGAGGGCGCGAAGGCGAGGCCCAGGACGCCGGCCGTGCAGGCGACGGCGCCCGCGAGGGCCGTCGCCGGGCGGCCGGCCCGGTCGACGACCGTGCCCGCGTAGCGCCCGAGCAGGATTCCGCCCACGCCGTATCCGGCCACGAGCAGCCCGCGGGCGCCCGAGCCGAGGCCGAACTCCTCCGCCGCGACGAGCACGAGCACGAAACCGATCGCCGTGAAGCCGAGGTAGCCGAGCAGCGCCTTCGCAGCCAGGAGCGAGATCCACCGGTTGAGGAGCGCCCTGAGCGACGCGGCGCCCGCCTCGGCCGGCCGTTCGCCGGCCCCGAGCGACTGCCGGGGGAGCGCGAGGGCCGCCGAGACAACGGCCACGAGGACGAACCCCAGCCGCCAGGAGACCTCGCCGAGCGCGCCGCCCAGCACCGGCGCGAGCATCAGGCCGGCGGTCTGGGCCGCGGCGAACGTCCCGACGGTCCGGCCCAGGACCTCGGGCGCGACCACCTCGGAGAGCGCGGCGAGCAGAATCGGCGACAGGAACGCGTTCGCGGCGCCCATCACGGCCCGCGCGGCGAAGAAGCTCCAGATGTCCGGCGCGAGCGCGCAGGCGAGCGCCGCGGCGCCGAAGACGAGGTAGCCCGCGCGCACGACCCTGCGGGCGCCGAGCCGCTCCGCGAGCGTCCCCGAGACGAGCTGAAGCACGGCGAACGGGACCATGTACGCCGTGATCGCCGCGGCCACGTAGCCCAGCGAGGTGTCGAGGCCGCGCGCGACGTTCGGGATGACGGCGATCAGCATCGCGCCGCCGAACGGGCCCAGGAAGCCGCCGACGTAGAGCGGAAACGTGACGCGGCGCACGGCGGCGTAGGCTAGTGCCCCATCAGGCAATACACGCCGCACTCCTGCCCCGCGATCACGCGGCGCCGGAGCACACCCTCGCCCTTACCAAGGCTTCGAGCCTTGGCTGCGAGCGAGTGCGCACTCCGGCTTGGTGCTCGCGACGCAGAAGCGGGGCAGCATTACCTGAAGGGGCACTAGTCGCGGTGGACCCGGAAGCCTTCGTCGAGCGGCTTGCCGCCGCCCGGATCGGGACGACCTTCAACTTCTACCGGCATGGAGACGGGGCGGGCGTGCGCCGCGCCCGGCTCGCCGAGTACCTCGCGGCGCGTGCACGGGCCAGGTTCCTCCTCGTCGGCGAGGCGGCCGGCTACCGGGGCGCCCGCGTGAGCGGCATCCCGTTCACGTCGGAGCGCCAGCTCACGGGGCGGGCGCCGGGCGAGGCGAGCGCGACGCTCGTCCACCGGGTGCTGGTCGAGCTCGGGCTCGCCGAGGACGTCCTCCTCTGGAACGCCGTGCCGACGCATCCTCACCGGCCCGGCCGCCCGGACTCGAACCGCCCGCCGACCGGAGCCGAGGTCGCTGCGGGCGCGCAGTTCGTCGCGGAGCTCGGGCACGGGCGCGTCGTCCTCGCGGTCGGGCGCGTCGCCCACGGTCTGCTCGGCGGCGCTTACGTGCGGCACCCGAGCCACGGCGGGGCGGCGGCGTTTCGGGCCGCGCTCGTCCACTACGCTTGGCCGTGATGCCCCCGGAACTTCCGATCCGGCGGAACACCGCGCTTCTCTCCGCGGCGCTCGCCGCCAACTCCGGGATGCTCCAGCTCTCGGCCGCCGTCGCCTCGCTCACCTTCGTCCTCGTGATCGGGGTGCAGGGCCTCCTCGGACTGGGCCCGGCGATCGTCCTCGCGTCGGGAGCCCTGGCGGCGCTGCCGGCGGGACGCGCGATGGACCGCCTCGGGCGCGTGCCGGTGATCGCCGCCGGGTTCGTGATCGGCGCGACGGGCGGAGGACTCGCCGCGCTCGGGAGCGTGCTCGACTCCGCGCCGCTCGTCTTCCTCGGCCTGGTCGGCGTCGGCACCGCGGGCGGGACGTCGCTGCTCGCGCGCACGGCGGCCGGCGACATGTACCCGCCGGAACGCCGGGCCCGTGGGATCGCGCTCGTCCTCGTCGGGGCGGTCTTCGGCGCGATTCTCGGGCCGGCCGTCTTCAGCCCGCTTCTGTCGGGGCGCGAGCTGGACGACGACTCCCTCGCACTCCTCTGGCTCGCGGGCTCCGGCTTCATGCTCGTCGCTCTGGCCCTCGTCCTCTTCGTGCGCCCCGACCCTCGCCGGATCGCGGAGCTCCTGAACACGGGAACGCCCGCGGGAGAACGCCGCCCGGCCGCACCGCTCCGGGAGCTCCTCCGGCGCCAGGGCGTCATCCCGTCGATCCTCGCGGCGCAGGCGAGCTTCAGCGTCATGGTGGGAGTCATGACGCTCACGGGCGCGGTCGTCGTCGACCACCACGGGCATGCGGGGGAGTCGGTCTTTCCGATCATCGGCGCGCACGTGCTGGGCATGTACGCGCTCGTCCTCGTGGTCGGCGACCTGATCGACCGGATCGGGCGCCCGCCTGCGCTGGTCGGCGGTCTGGCGCTCATGGCCGTGTCCGTGATCAGCCTGCTCTGGGTGACGAGCGTGCCCGCCACCGCGGCGGCGCTCTTCGGCCTCGGGCTCGGCTGGAACCTCTCCTTCGTCGCCGCGACCGCGCAGCTCGCGGACTGCACGCATGCCTGGGAGCGCGGCAAGCTACTCGGCTTCAACGACCTCCTCTCCGGGCTCACCGGCGCAGGCCTGGCGCTCCTCGGCGGCTATGCGCTGACGACGATCGGCGTCGCGGCCCTCGCGATCGGCGGAACGCTCATCGTCGTGCTCCCGGCGCTCTGGATCGCGCGTTACCACCCGCGGCGGCCGGTCGAGACGGCGCCGTCGCCCGTGGAGTAAGCCCTGCTAGAATCCGCGCTCGGCGGACGGCCTGTCCGCCGCTTTTCTGTGTGATGAAGACCTATTCCGCCAAGCCGAAGGAGATCGAGCAGCGCTGGTACGTCGTCGACGCCGAGGGCAAGATCCTCGGGCGGCTCGCCACGCAGATCGCCGACACCCTGCGCGGCAAGCGCAAGCCTCAGTACACGGCGCACATCGATACCGGCGACTTCGTGGTCGTCGTGAACGCGGAAAAGATCAGGGTGACCGGGAACAAGCTCGAGCAGAAGCGCTACTACCGCCATTCCGGCTATCCGGGCGGCCTGCGCTCGCGCACGCTCGCAGAGCAGCTCGAGCGGCGGCCGACCGAGGTCATCCGCAAGGCCGTCAAGGGCATGCTGCCGCGCAACCGGCTCGCCCGGCGGCAGATCACGAAGCTCAAGGTGTACGCGGGCCCGGAGCACCCGCACGAGGCCCAGAACCCCGAGCCGCTCCCACTCGACGACTAGGAGCACGGACATGGCCACCATCGCCCAGTACCGCGGAACCGGCAAGCGCAAGACGTCCGTCGCGCGCGTGATCCTGCGTCCCGGCGACGGCACGACGTGGATCAACGGCCGCACGCTGGAGGAGTACTTCCCGCGTGAGGCCCTGCGCGTCACCGCGACCGCGCCGTTCCGCGCAGCCAGCGCCGAAGGACGCTTCGACCTGCGCGCGCGGATCCACGGCGGCGGGCCCACCGGCCAGGCCGGGGCGCTCCGTCACGGCATCGCCCGCGCGCTCGTCGAGGCCGATCCCGAGCTCCGCGGCGTCCTGAAGCGCGAGGGCTTCCTCACGCGGGACGCCCGCATCGTGGAGCGGAAGAAGGCCGGCCTCCACAAGGCCCGTAAGGCACCGCAGTTCTCCAAGCGCTAGGCGAGGGCACTGACCATGCCGCGTCGGTACTTCGGGACCGACGGTGTCCGGGGCATCGTCGGCGAGGACCTCACCGAGGAGCTCGTCGAGCGGCTCGGCCGCGCGTTCGCGCTCACCGGCGCCGGCGAGGTCCTGATCGGCCGCGACACGCGGGCGTCCGGACCGGGGCTCGAGGCGGCGCTCGCGCGCGGGATCGCCTCCGGTGGAGCGCGCGCGTGGCTGGGAGGGATCCTGCCCACGCCGGCCGTGGCGCTCCTGAACGAGGACGGGGGCGCCGTCGTCTCCGCCTCCCACAACCCGGCCGAGTACAACGGCGTCAAGCTCTTCCGCGGCGGCTGGAAGCTGAGCGACGAGGAGGAGTCGGCCGTCGAGGGCCGGCTCGACGACCCGCCGGCATCTGCCACGGCGGACGCGATCGCCTCCCGGCCGGGCCTCGCCGACC
>JBOHAK010000431.1:0-6722 GCA_050697795.1 Gaiellaceae bacterium | reverse complement strand
CTAAGCGGGAAGCCCACCTCGAGATGAGGCCTCCCATCCCCTCGAGGGAGTAAGGGTCGTGGGAGACCACCACGTTGATAGGCGGGACGTGCAAGCACAGCAATGTGTTCAGCGGACCCGTACTAATTACCCGAGGTCTTGATTTGAACACCGCAATGTCGCTATGGAGCTTTGAGGGTGCGCGGGGACGCCGCGTAGAGCCTCACAATTTCCGGTGGTCATAGCGGCGGGGAAACACCTCTTCCCATCCCGAACAGAGAAGTTAAGCCCGCCAGCGCCGATGGTACTCGGAGGGCAACCTCCCGGGAGAGTAGGTCGCCGCCGGTTTTTTCTCGAAGGACCGCCGCGAGGCGGCCCTTCGTCGTTCCTGGACGCGCACCCGCCTAGGGCGCAACCACGCAGGATCCGAACGACCGCACCCTGCGCAGCACCCGGGGGTCGGCGCCGGGCCCGCTGCGGTCGCGAAGCCACTCGAACGCGACGACGTGCCTGCTCGTGGCGCCGCCCTCGTCCTCGAAGGGGAAGAACCACTGCGTCCAGTGGATCACCGCTCGGCTGCCCTCGAGCGGCTTGTTCTTCGTCGAGCGGCGCTGACGGTGGACGGTCGTCCACGCGCCGGTGTCGTCATCCCTGAGCTGGCGCGTGAACGTCAGGCGGAGGTAGCCGTTCGCCGGGCTCGAGCGCCAGCGGGTGTGTGCCCGTAGACGGCTCGGGCTCTCGCCGACGGCGCCGCAGGTCAGTCGCTTCGCCTCCCACGCGAAGCCGCCCTTGGTGCCCGACCAAGACGGGAAGTCGTCGGCTGCGGCGGCACCCGCGCCTGCGAGCGCCAGAGCCGTTGTGCCGAGCGCGGCGAAGTGACGCCTTCTTCGCCTAGTCATGGTTCCTCCTTCTCCACCGAACAGCGGCCGGCCGCAGATACGACCGGCGGAGCCTACGGGATCGACCGGACGGGAGGAAGCGCGTCCCGACGACGACTCAGGCCGCGCGCAGCTTCTCACGCCACTCGGGATCGAGGGCCCGCAGCCGCTGCACGCGCTCGCCGATCGGCGGATGCGTGGAGAACATCGCCGCGAGCCCGGTCGGCTCGAACGGGTTCACGACGTAGAGCGGCTCCGTCACGGGGCTGGCCTGGAAGCGCACGAGCTCCATCGCCTGCTCGATGCGGACGAGCGCGTCTGCGAGCGGATGGGGCGAGCCGCAGATCTCGGCCGCCCGCGCGTCCGCGGCGAGCTCCCGCTTCGGGGAGAGCAGCACCTGGACGACGCTCGCCGCGACCGGGCCGAGCACGAAGAGCAGCGCCCGCTCGAGGAAGCCTCCGATCCGGCTCGCCTCGACGAGCCAGCCGGCCACGAGGACGACCGGCGTCTGCACGAGGAGGTCCCGGTGCCGGGCGTGGGCGAGCTCGTGCGCGAGGACGCCCTCCAGCTCGGCGGGGCTGAGCAGTCCGACGAGCCCCTGCGTGACCGCGATCCCGGACGCGCCGGCGCCCCGGCCGACGGAGAACGCGCGGGGGTGGCCGTCCGCGAGGACGTAGACCTTCGGCCGCTCGACCCGGGCGGCCATCGCGAGCCGCTCGGCCGTCGAGTGCAGGGCCGGCGCCTCGGCGAGCGGCAGCTCGCGCGCGCCGAGCGAGGCGAGGATCACGCGTGGCCCGTACCAGTACACGGTCGCCGACATGAGCAGGCCCACCACGAGGAACACGCTCCCGAGCCGGACGCCGCCTATCCACCAGCCGAGCGCGAAGAGGCCCCCGGCGAGCCCGCCGTAGAGAAGAGCCGCCTTGGCGACGTTTCTCGCCGCGAGCAGCGTGCCGCGCAACCCGCGCCTCTTAGGGCTCGCCTTCGCTCTCGGCCAGTCCGCGCGGGGGCCAGTCCGGCTCGGGAGCGTCGCAGCGGCTCGAGCAGTGGAGCGATGCCACGTTCTGAAGCGGGATGAGGATGTGGCTGTTGAGCTCCATGTGGGGGACTCCCTCGACGGCGCAGTAGGCGGTCAGCGTGCCCTCCTGGTACTCGCCCCCGAAAAGCTCGACCTCGACCTGCTCGCCCTTGTACTTGTTCGTGTAGTCCTCCACAGACCTAGTCTAGCTTTGCGATCTGGCCGTTCTCGACGGCGATGCGAGAGAGCCGCGCGTTGGGCTCGACCGGCGCGAGGCGGCGGTGCTCCGAGACGTCGAGGCCGAGCGCGACGGCGTGAAGCGCCCTGATCGGCCCGCCGTGGCAAACGATCAGAAGGGTTTCTCCGGCGTGCCCGCTGGCGATGCGTCGGACCGCCCCGACGACGCGCTCGGCCATGCGCTCGTACGTCTCCCCGTCGTCCCAACCGTGCCCGCCGTCCGTCCAACGCCCGAACTCCCGGGGAAAACGCTCCTTCGCCTCCGCGCGGGTGAGCCCGGACCAGGAGCCCACGTCGACCTCGCGGAGCTCCCGGAGCACGACCACGGTAAGGCCGCGCGGCGCGGCGACGGCCTCTGCTGTCTCGCGGGCGCGCCGCAAGTCGGAGGAGTACACGGCGTCGAGCGCGACGCCCGCGAGCTCCTCCGCCAGCTCGGCGGCCTGCCGGAGGCCGAGCGCGGTCAGGGGCCGGTCGGCGTGGCCCTGCCAGCGTCCTGCGGCGTTCCAGTCGCTCTGGCCGTGCCGGGCCAGGTAGACGGTCGTCACTCGGGCAGGCGGCGGATGACGGCTTCGTCCCCGGAGCTGAAGGTGCGGCGGCGCTCCTCGTCCTCCGGGGTCGACCATGTGGCCGTCGCGGCCGACGTAGCCGCCCTTCCCGCCGACGATCAGGAGCACGAGATCGCCGTCGCCGGCGTTCCAGAAACGGCGCGGTGTCGTGGACTCGACGTGGCAGAGACCGCCCGGCTCGAGCTCGAAACGCTCCCCTTCGATCTCGAAGACGGCGCGGCCCCGGTGCACGAAGTAGAGCTCGTCCTGGTCGTCGTGGTAGTGCTCGAACCAGCCGGTGCCTGCCGGGAGCACCATCGCGTTCGCGCCGAAAGCCTGCACCCCCAGCGCCCGCCGCACCTTGCGGAAGACGCCCGGGCCCAGCTCGTCGACGGAGCCGTAGGAGAAGCCCACGGCGTTATGGTAAGCGCCCGTGGACCTCGGGCTCCAGGATCGCGTCTGCATCGTCACGGGCTCGACGGCCGGTATCGGGCTCGAGACGGCGAGACTGCTGGCGGGCGAAGGCGCCCGCGTGGTCGTGAACGGCCGCAGCGAGGAAGGCGTTGCGCAGGCGGCGAAGGACGTCGGAGCCGCACTGGGCGCCGCGGTCGACCTCGCGCGCCCGGACGGCCCTGCGCAGCTCGTCGCGGCGACCGAGGGCGAGGTGGGCCCCGTCGACTGCCTCGTGAACAACGTCGGGGTCGCCTACCAGCGCTCGTTCGAGGAGCTGGCCGAGGACGACTGGGAGGCCGCGTGGCAGCTCAACGTGATGAGCTACGTGCGCGCCATCCGCGCGGTCCTGCCCGGCATGCGTGAGCGCGGGGCCGGACGCATCGTCAATGTCAGCTCGACGGCGGCGAAGCGGCCCTCGACCGGGATGCCCGACTACAGCGTCACGAAGGCCGCCGTCCTCTCGCTCTCCCGCCTCGTCGCCGACTTGTACGCGAAGGACGGGATCCTCTGCAACGCCGTCGCCCCCGGACCCACCGCCTCGCCGGCCTGGCTCGCGCCGGGCGGGCTCGCCGACCAGGGCGCCGAGCGATCCGGCAAGTCCCGCGACGAGGTGCTCGAGGGCGTGGCGAAGGGCCGTCCGCTCGGCCGTCTCGCCCAGCCGGCGGAGATCGCCGCCGTGATCGTCTTCCTGTGCTCGGAGCGCGCGAGCTACGTCACGGGATCCGCCTGGAGCGCCGACGGCGGCACCGTTCCCATCATCATCTAGCGGTACGGTAGGTCTCATGCCCGACGTGGCGGGACGGGTCGCGGACGAGTTCGAGGCTCGCATCCGCGAGCACGAGGAGCGCTGGCTCTCCCCGCTCGCCGTGCGCTCCTATGCGACCAGCGGGCGCGCGCAGGAGGAAGAGGAGGAGTGTCGGCTGCGGACGCCGTTCCAGCGCGACCGCGACCGCATCGTCCACTGCAAGGCGTTCCGCCGTCTCAGGCACAAGACGCAGGTCTTCATCGACCCGCGGGGCGACCACTACCGCACGCGGCTCACGCACACGCTCGAGACGGCGGGCATCTCCCGGACCGTGGCGCGCGCGCTGCGGCTGAACGAGGACCTCACGGAGGCGATCGCGCTCGGCCACGACCTCGGCCACGCGCCCTTCGGGCACACGGGCGAGGAGGCTCTGGACGAGGCGCTCGCGACGCGCTTCGGCCGCCACTTCCGGCACAACGAGCAGTCGCTCCGGGTCGTGGAGACGCTCGAGCGAGACGGGCGCGGGCTCAACCTCACGGTCGAGGCCCGCGACGGGATCCTCAACCACACCGGGCCGAACGACCCCGTGACCCTCGAGGGAAAGATCGTGCGCCTCGTCGACCGCGTCGCGTACATCAACCACGACATCGACGACGCGCTGCGCGCCGGCGTCCTCCAGCCCGAGGAGCTGCCCCGGGAGGAGATCGCCCTGCTCGGCGAGCGCGGCTCGCGCCGGATCGACACGCTCGTCCACGACATCGTCGAGGCCTCGCAGGGCTCGGGGGAGATCGTGCAGAGCGAGCAGATCGGCCGCGCGATGCTCGACCTGCGCGCGTTCATGTTCGAGCGCGTCTACCTCGGGCCGGCCGCCGAGGAGCAGCGGGCGCTCGCCGTCGAGACCGTCCGCCGAATCTTCGACCGCCTCGTCGAGCATCCGGACGAGTTGCCGCCCGACCGCCCGGGCGACCTCGCCGAGCGCGTCACGGACTACGTCGCGGGCATGACCGACCGCTTCGCGCTCGCATGGCGGTAATCAAGCAGTCGTCGGTCGACCAGGTGAAGGCGGCCGCCGACATGGTGGAGATCGTCGGCGCGCGGACGCAGCTCAGGAAGGTCGGCGCGCGCTGGACCGGCCGCTGCCCGTGTCACGAGGAGCGGACGCCGAGCTTCTCCGTCGAGGCGGCCGAGAAGCTCTTCTACTGCCACGGCTGCCACAAGGGGGGCGACCTGATCAGCTTCGTCCGCGAGACGGAGGGTCTCGACTTCGTCGGCGCCATCGAGTGGCTCGCCGACCGCTACCGCATTCCGCTCGAGTACGAGGAGACCTCGCCGCAGGTGGAAGCCGGCCGGAAGCGGCGCGAGCGGCTGCTGGCCCTCCTCGAGCAGGCCGCCATCTTCTACGGCCGCCACCTCTGGGAGACGCCCGCGGGCGAGCCCGTACGCGCCTACCTCGCCGAGCGCGGCCTGGCCGAGGAGGTCTGTCGCTCGTTCAGGCTGGGGCTCTCGCCGGGCGGAACGGTCCTCGCCCAGAAGGCACGGGAGAAGGGCTACACGCAGAACGAGCTCGTCGGGGCGGGCCTCGTCAACCGCCGTGGGAACGACTACTTCGCGCGCCGCCTCGTCTTCCCGCTGGCCGACGCGCGGGGGCGCGTGCTCGGCTTCGGCGCGCGGCGCCTGCACGACGACGACCCGATCCCCGCGAAGTACGTGAACTCGCCCGAGGGCGAGCTCTTCCGCAAGGGCGCGATCGTCTACGGCCTCGACCGTGCCCGCGCGGCGGTCACGAAGGAGGACCGCGCGGTTGTCGTCGAGGGCTACACGGACGTCCTCGCACTCCACCAGGCCGGCCTGGGCGCGACGGTCGCCTCGATGGGGACGGCCCTTACCGAGCCGCAGCTCAAGGAGCTCCGGCGCCTGACTCGCCACCTTTACCTCTGCTTCGACGCAGACGCCGCCGGCGAGGCGGCCACGCTGCGCGGGATGGAGCTCGCGGTGCGGGCCGGCCTCGACGTACGCGTGGTCCCGCTCCCGCCGGGCCTCGACCCGGCCGAGGCGGTGGACGGCTTCGAGGAGCGGATCGCCGAGGCCGTCGGCTACCTCCTGCACCGCGTCCGGCTCGAGATCGAGCGCGCGCCGTCCCGCCAGGAGGCCTTCGGGCGCGTGCGCGACGTGCTGGCCGGGCTCGAGGACACGCCGGAGCGCTCCGACGCCGTTCGCTACGCGGCCGACCGCCTCGGCCTGCCTCCCGACACGGCCGCCGGCCTCGCACCGCGTACGCTCGCGCGCACGGGCTCCGTCTCGCCGAAGCTCCTCGACGCGGGCGAGCGGCTGGAGCGACGTCTCCTCGCGGCCTGCGCCACCTCCCCGGAGCTCGCCGAGCGCTACCTGCGGCCGCTCGACGACCGCCATTTCGACAACCCGCTCCACCGTCGCCTGCGCGCGCACCTAGTGGGCGCCGGAGAGCCCGACGCCGATCTCGTCGCGGCCCGCGCCGAGTTCCTCGTCACCGCCGACGTGGAGCATCTGGGGGAGGACACGGCCCGCGAGCTCTTCCTCCGGCTCGAGGAGCGGCTCGTCCGGCGCGAGCTCGCCGATCTGTCCGGAGACGACCTCGCGCGGACGGTCGAGCTGCAGGGCGTCCTCGCGAAGATCCGCGACGCGCTGGAGAAGGTCGAAAGCGAGCTTCGCTAGACTTTTCCGGCCTCGAGCGATCCCCGGTAGCTCAATTGGTAGAGCATCCGGCTGTTAACCGGAGGGTTGTTGGTTCGAGTCCAACCCGGGGAGTCACGACGGGGCCGCACGCACGAGTCGGCGGCCGCTGTCGCGGGAATCTCTGACCCCCGGCGAGCGTTCTAACACGTGGAGCC
>JBOHAK010000430.1:0-8879 GCA_050697795.1 Gaiellaceae bacterium | reverse complement strand
GAACGTCCGCTACCTGACCGGCTTCGATAGCTCGAACGCCGCGCTCCTGGTCAGCGGCGACCGTCTCGTCGTCGCGACCGACGGCCGCTACGTGGAGGCGGCACGGGGCCTCGACGGCATCGAGGTCCACGTCGCCGACCGCGACGTGCTCGCCTGGCTCGGCGGCCGCCTCGGCGAGCTCGTCGAGGGGCCGGTCGCCTTCGAGGCGGACACGGTTACCGTCGCCGGTCACCAGGCGCTCTCCGCCAACGGGGCCCGGCTCCTGCCGGCGAGCGGCGTCGTTCTGGGGCTGCGCTCCGTAAAGGACGAGGAGGAGCTCGAGGCGATCAGCCGAGCGGGCCGCATCACGACCGCGGCCTACGAGTGGCTTGCGCGCGAGCCCGTCGTGGGGCGGACGGAGGCGGACGTCGCCTGGGGCATGGAGCGGGCGCTTCGCGACGAGGGCGCGGACGCGCTCGCGTTCCCGGTCATCGTCGCCTCGGGGCCGAACTCCGCCCTGCCTCACCACCATCCGGGGCAGCGCGAAATCGGCGCGGGAGAGACGGTGCTCGTCGACGCGGGCGCGCTCGTCGACGGGTACTGCGCCGACTGCACCAGGACCTTCGCGACTGGGCCTCTCCCGGAGGAGCTTCAGCAGGCGTACGCGCTCTGCCGCTCGGCGCAGGAGAGCGCGCTCGCGGCCGTCCGCGCCGGGGTGACCGCGCGCGAGCTCGACGCGATCGCCCGGAGCGAGATCG
The DNA here is from genome assembly GCA_050697795.1 of Gaiellaceae bacterium. Taxonomy (GTDB): domain Bacteria; phylum Actinomycetota; class Thermoleophilia; order Gaiellales; family Gaiellaceae; genus JAIBJN01. Next base: position 8,142 of record JBOHAK010000430.1, on the reverse strand, counting down.
ACGAGTCCGGGCTCGCACCCGTCGTCCACGGCCTGGGGCACGGCGTCGGTCTCGAGGTGCACGAGCTGCCCGTGCTCCGGCCCACCTCCACGGACGTGCTCGCGGCCGGGAACGTCGTCACCGTCGAGCCGGGCGTCTACCTGGCGGGCACGGGCGGCGTCCGCATCGAGGACCTCGTGGTCGTCGGCGAGGAGGGCCCGGAGGTGCTGACGACGTTCACGAAGGACGTTCTCACCCTCCACTAGACTCCTCCGCGTGGCGGAGACCGTCTCCACGAACCAGTTCAAGAACGGGATGCACGTCGAGCTCGACGGGCAGGTCTGGCGCATCGTCGAGTTCCAGCACGTGAAGCCGGGCAAGGGCGGCGCGTTCGTGCGTACGAAGCTCAAGAACATCGAGTCCGGCTCGGTGGTGGACAAGACCTTCCGCGCGGGCGAGAAGATGCCCCGCATCCACACGGAGACGAAGAACGTCCAGTACCTGTACGACGCCGGCGACGACGTCGTGCTCATGGACCAGGAGACGTACGAGCAGATCTCGCTGCGGCGTGTCGACGTGGTCGAGGACCTCGACTTCGTCCAGCCGTCGGCCACCGTCCAGCTCCTGATGGTGGACGGCCGACCGGCCGGCATGCAGCTGCCCGCCTCGGTCGAGCTCGCCGTTGCGGAGACCGAGCCCGGCGTGCGCGGCGACACCGTGTCGAACGTGACGAAGCCGGCGAAGCTCGAGACCGGGGCGGTCGTGCAGGTTCCGCTCTTCGTGAACGTCGGCGACCGCATCAAGGTCGACACGCGCGAGCGCCGCTACATCTCCCGCGCCTAGAGTGCCCCTCCAGGCAATTCACGCCGGGCAGCATCACCTGAAGGGGCACTAGGATGCCGGAGCTGGTCGACACGACGGTCCGGCTCCTCTCCCAGGAGCCGCTCGCCGAGCGGGTCCCGGCGGCAGGGCTCTACGAGCTCGCGGACCTGCTCGACGACGCCGGATTCGCGTGTCTCGAGATCTCGGGCGGGGGCTGCTTCGACAGCGCTGTCCGGCTCGGGATCGAGAGCCCGTGGGAGCGCATCCGCTCGATCCGCGCGCGCTGCACGACGCCGCTCGGCATGGCGCTGCGCGGCCGCTTCCTCGTCGGCTCGCGCCCGGTGTCGGGCGACGTCGTGCGCCGCTTCATCGCGAGCGCAGCCGCCAGCGGCATCGACGTCTTCCGCATCCACGACCCGCTCAACGACCTCGGGAACCTGAGCGAGGCGGCCGGGGCGATCCGCGACGCCGGCAAGGAGCTGTCCGTGGGCCTCGTTCACAGCCCGGGGCCGAGCGGGGAGATCGAGGTGCTGCTCGAGCGCGCCCAGCGGCTCCCCGAGCTCGGCGCCGCCAGGGTGCTCGTCCACGACCCTGGGAGCTCGCTCGACCCGGCGAAGGCCCGGGCGCTCGTCGAGCAGGTGGGAAAGGCGAGCGGACTGCCGGTGGGCCTCCACTGCCAGGGCGCCGGCGGAGCCGCGCTCGCGGCGGCGATCGAAGCCGTGCGCGCCGGCGCCGCGCCTGTGGCGTGCGCGCTCTACCCGGTCGCGCTCTCGCTCCACCGCGTGTCGTCCGAGGCGCTGACGCGGTCGCTCGCCGGCCTCGGCCTCGAAACGGGTGTCGACCTCGAGCGCCTCTGGCGCGGCTCGGAGCTCGTCGACGAAGCGCTCGGCGACGAGCCCGTCCCGCCGCTCTCGCCCCGCGTCGCGGTGCGGGCCGCCGAGTACAGCCTCCCGGCGGGCCTCGTCGCGGAGCTCGACCAGAAGCTGCGTTCGCATGCCTCTGCGGACCGGCTCGACGAGGTGCTCGACGAGCTGACGACGATCCGGCGGGAGTGCGGCTGGCCGCCGCTCGCGTCTCCGATCGGCCAGGTGCTCGGCTCCCAGGCGCTCCTGCACGTCCTCTCCGCCCAGCGCTGGCGGTTCGTGGTCGACGAGCTGCGCGACCTCGTCGAGGGGCGCTACGGCTCGCCGCCCGGCGAGATCGACGCGACCGTGCAGCGGGCCGTCGAGCTGCTCGGAGACGGCATGGGCGACGGGGACGAGCCGCCCGCGGCGCTCGAGGAGGTGCGCGCGGACGCCGAGGGGCTCGCCGCCAGCGAGGAGGAGCTCCTGCTGCTCGCGCTGTACGGCGAGGCGGCGGAGCCGCTGCTGCGCTCGGTGCGTGCCCGGGGGCTGAGGGACGACTCCGAGGCCGCCGGCCTGACGCAGAGCGAATCCGAGCGGCTGCGCGAGATCATCCGCGTCGTCCAGGAGTCGGGGATCGCCGAGGTGACGATCGAGGACGGCGAGCTGCGCGTGACCGTGAGGCGCTCGGACGAGCGCGCCGACGTCCCCGTCGCGGTGGTACCCACGGCGCCGGTGCACGAGGAGCCGACCGAGCTCACCGAGCCGCTCCTGGACGAGGTCATTCGGGTCGAGTCGCCGATGGTCGGCACGTTCTACCGCGCGCCGCAGCCCGGGGCGTCGCCGTTCGTGGAAGAGGGGGACACCGTCGAGCCGGGGCAGACGCTCTGCATCCTCGAGGCGATGAAGCTCATGAACGAGGTGAAGGCGGACGCCGAGGCGGTCGTCCGGCGCATCTGCGTCGAGAACGCGGCCGCGGTCGAATACGGGCAGCTCCTCTTCGAGCTCGAGCCGCTGAACGGGCGGCCGCTCGACGCGCTGTAGTGTTTCGCCGCGTCCTGATCGCCAATCGCGGCGAGGTGGCCGTGCGGATCGTCCGCGCCTGCCACGAGCTGGGCGTCGAGGCGGTCGCCGCCTACTCGAGCGCCGACCGGGACTCCCTCCACGTCCGGCTCGCCGACCGGGCCGTCCACGTCGGCCCGCCGCCGGCAGCGCAGAGCTACCTCAACATCCCCTCGCTCGTCGCCGCCGCGACGACCACCGGCTGCGACGCCGTCCACCCCGGCTGGGGCTTCCTCGCCGAGAACGCCGAGTTCGCGGCCGCGTGCGAGGACAACGACCTTGCCTTCGTCGGCCCGCGCCCCGAGACGATCGAGGTCATGGGGGACAAGATCCGCGCGAAGGAGACGGTTGCCGTGGCCGGACTGCCGCTCGTCCCGGGCTCGGACGGCGCCGCGACGCTCGCCGACGCGAGGGCGCTCGGGGCCCAGGTCGGCTTCCCGCTCCTTCTCAAGGCCTCCGCGGGCGGAGGAGGCCGCGGGATGCGCCTCGTGGCCGATCCCGGCGGGCTCGAGGCCGCCTACCGCACCGCGGCAGCCGAGGCGCTGGCCGCCTTCTCCGACGCCTCGCTCTACGTCGAGCGCGCCGTCGTCGGCGCCCGCCACGTCGAGATCCAGGTGCTCGGCGACGGGGAGGGCGGCGTGCTCACGCTCGGCGAGCGCGACTGCTCGATCCAGCGCCGGCATCAGAAGCTCGTCGAGGAGGGGCCGTCCCCGGTGGTCTCGGACGAGGTCCGCGCCGCCATGGAGGACGCCGCCCGCCGCGCCACCGAGGCGCTTCGCTACCGCGGCGCCGGCACGATCGAGTTCCTGCTGGACGAGGACGGCCGCTTTTACTTCATCGAGATGAACACGCGGCTCCAGGTCGAGCACCCCGTGACCGAGCTCCTCACCGGGATCGACCTGGCGCAGGCGCAGCTCCGCATCGCAGCCGGAGATGGGCTTCCGCGCACCGGCCGGGCCGGTCTGCACGGCCACGCGATCGAGTTCCGCATCAACGCCGAGGACCCGGTGCACGACTTCCGGCCCACGCCCGGCACGGTGACGCGCTTCCGCCCGCCGCTCGGCCCCGGCGTGCGCGTCGACACGCACGTCGTGGAGGGCTACGTCATCTCGCCGTTCTACGACTCGCTCGTCGCCAAGGTGATCGTCTGGGCGGAGGACCGCCCCGCCGCGCTTCGCCGCGCGCGGCGGGCGCTGACAGAATTCGAGCTCGAAGGTGTCCCGACCACCCGCGACCTGGCCTTCGACATCCTGGAGAGCGAGCCGTTCACGACCGGGCGCTACACGACGGCATTTCTCAGCGAGGCGGGCGCCGCGCTGCCGACGCTCGCGGCCGCGGAGGCCTCGTGACGAGCCGGCGCGCCTCTCGGCGCCTGGCGCTCGAGCTGCTCTACCAGTGGGACCTGACCGGCCAGCCGCTCGCGAGCCTGCACGAGGGGGAGGCGGACGCCTTCGCGCTCGAGCTCGCCGAGGGGGTCGCCGCGCGGGCCGAGGAGCTCGACGAGCGCATCGACCTGGCCTCCGACGAGTGGCGCGCCGACCGTCTCGGTGTCGTCGAGCGGAACGTGGTCCGCCTCGGGCTCTTCGAGCTCGAGCGCGGCGAGGTGCCGGTCGAGGTGGCCGTCGACGAGGCGGTCTCGCTCGCCAAGCGCTACGCGAGCGAGGACGCGGGCCGGCTCGTCAACGGCATCCTGGGCCGCGTGATCAGGGAGGCGGGGACGCGATGAGCGAGCCCGACGCCGTCGCCCGCCTGCAGGATCTCCTCGACAAGGTCGAGGCCGCCCGCGGGGAGCTCGAGGGCGTCGACGATCCCGAGCGCGCGGTCGAGGTCCTCCAGGAGCTGGCCGACCTGGCCAAGGAGGTGCAGGCGGAGGTCGAGCGGGCGCGCCGGGACGCCGATGCGTCGGCCTGACGAGCTCCGCGCGCTCGCCGAGGAGTTCCTCGCCGGGCTGCCCTTCGCCGCCGATCTCGGGCTGCTGGAGGAGGCGCTTCGCTATTCCCTCCTCGGGGGCGGCAAGCGCATCCGTCCCGTGCTCTGCCTGGCGACCGGTGAGGCGCTCGGGCGCGACCCGGAGGAGCTGCTCCCCGCGGCCTGCTCGCTCGAGCTCGTCCACACCTTCAGCCTCGTCCACGACGACCTGCCCGCGCTCGACGACGACGACCTCCGGCGCGGGCAGCCGAGCGCCCACGTGCGCTTCGGGGAGGACGTGGCCATCCTCGCCGGCGACGCGCTGCTCGCCGAGGCGTTCCGGCTCGCGCTCCGCTACCCGTCCCCGCTCGTCGCGCGGGAGCTCGCCGACGCGACCCTCGGCATGATCGGAGGGCAGTACCTCGACGTGACGACCGACGGCGACGTCGACGCCACCGGGCTGCGCCGGCTCCACGCGCTCAAGACCGGGCGGCTGCTCTGTGCCGCCGTCACCACGGCGACTGCGGTCGCGGGCCTGCCGGAGGACGAGCGCGCACCGTGGCGCGCGCTGGGCGAGGAGATCGGCCTCCTCTTCCAGATCGTCGACGACGTGCTCGACGCGACCGGGACCGCCGACGAGCTGGGCAAGACGCCGGGCAAGGACGAGGCCGCCGGCAAGGTCACCTACGTGTCGCTCCACGGGCTCGCGCGGGCGCGCGAGCTCGCGGACGAGGCCCGCACGCGGGTCGGCGAACGGCTCGCCGCGCTGCCCGGTGACACGTCCGTCCTCGCGGCCCTCGTCGAGACCATCCACGACCGCCGGAGCTAGGGCTCATGCGAGCTGCCCGCGGTCACAGTCGCGGCACATCTGCGTCCGGGTCGAGCGGATACGCTCCCGTGGTGAAGAAGCGGCTGGACGTGCTGCTCGTCGAGCGCGGCCTCGCCGAGAGCCGCTCGCAGGCGCAGGCGCTCGTTCTCGCAGGCCTGGTGAAGGGCTTCTCGAAGGCGGGCGACCAGGTCGAGGAGAGCGCCGAGCTCGAGATGCGCGAGGGCCCGCGCTTCGTCTCCCGCGGCGGGGAGAAGCTCGCCCACGCGCTCGAGACCTTCGAGCTCGACGTGGCGGGCGAGGACTGCCTCGACGTCGGCGCCTCGACCGGCGGCTTCACCGACTGCCTGCTCCAGGCGGGCGCGAGGCGCGTCGTCGCACTCGACGTCGGCCACGGGCAGCTCCATCCGAAGCTTCGCGCCGACCCGCGCGTCACGGTGCTCGAGCGCGTGAACGTGCGGAGCCTCCGCTGCGACGAGCTTCCGTTCAGCCCCTCGTTCCTCACATGCGACGTTTCCTTCATCGGCCTGGCGAAGGCGCTCCCTCCGGCGCTCGCGTGCGCCGCGCCCCGGTGGCGCGCCGTCGTCCTCGTGAAGCCGCAGTTCGAGGCCGGCCCGGCCGACGTGGGGAAGGGCGGCGTCGTGCGCGACCCCCAGGTGCGGCGGCGGGTCCTCGACGGCGTCGCCGAGCGCGTGCCCGAGTGGGGAGGGCACGTCCTCGGCGTGGCCGAGTCGCCGCTGCGCGGGCCGAAGGGTAATCGCGAGTTCCTCCTCTCCCTCGCCGCGGCGGAGTAGGAGCGAGCGCGTGCCCGACCTGGTCCGCAGGCTCGGCGTCATGACGACGCGAGGACGCCCCGAGGTGGTCGGGGAGGCGCGCCGGCGCCTGGAGGCGGCGGCGGCCGCGGCCGGGATCGAGGTCGGGTCGGTCGAGGAGGGCGCTCTCGACGTCCTCGTCGTCCTCGGCGGCGACGGCACGATGCTGCGCGCGCTCCGCGCGACGCTCGGCACGCAGACGCCCGTCTTCGGCATCAACTTCGGGTGCGTCGGCTTCCTGACCACAGTGGACTCCGGGCAGCTCGACGCGGCCCTCGAGCGGGCCTTCGCGGGCGACTACCGTGTCGTCGAGCTCTCCACCCTGGAGGCGCGGCTCGACGGCGCGACGCAGCCGGCGGTGAACGACGTCGTCGTCACGAGCTCGCACCCCGGCCGCATGGTCGACCTCGGCTGGGAGATCGGCGGCGAGCGGCTCGGCGACCAGCCCTGCGACGGGATGATCTGCTGCACGCCCTCGGGCTCGACGGCGTACAACCTCTCGAACGGCGGCCCGGTGATGATGTGGGGCCTCGAGGCGATGGCGACGACCTTCGTGGCCCCTCACTCGGTGCGCCAGCGCCCGCTCGTCGTACCGCGAGGGCTCGACCTGCGCATCACGAACCGCTCGCACCAGCTTCCTGTCACCGTCCTCGTCGACGGCACCGTCGTCGCCGAGCTCCAGCGCGAGGGGGCGATCGCCGTCGCGGTCGGCGACGAGCACTGCCGGCTGGCCGTGCTCCCCGAGATCAGCTTCTTCTCGCGCTACCACGAGGTCTTCCCTTAAGGGCCACGCTTGCTTCGGCGTCTACGCATCGAGAGCTTCGTGCTCATCCGGGAGGCCGACCTCTCCTTCGCGCCCGGCCTCAACGCGGTGACGGGCGAGACGGGCGCCGGGAAGACGATCCTCGCGCAGGCGATCGGGCTCCTGCTCGGAGCGCCCGGGGACGCCGGCTACCTCGGCCCGGGTGCGGAGGAGGCCTACGTCGAGGCCGAGCTCGACCTGCCCGACGGGCTGCTGGCCGAGCCGGGGCTCGAGGCCGTCGCCGACCTGCGCCCGGCCGGCGAGGAGGGCCTCGTCGCCGCGCGGCGCGTCTTCGCCGACGGGCGGACACGCGCCTACGCCTGGGGCCGCGCGGTTCCCCGCGAGGACCTGGCAGCGCTCGTGGAGCGCCTGCTCGCCATGTCCGGCCAGTTCGAGCAGCGCCGTCTCGCGCGCGCCTCGCACCAGCTCGACGTCCTCGACGCGTTCGTCGGCGAGGACCAGCTCCGCCGCCGCGCGGAGCTCGAGCGCGCCTGGCGGGAGCTCGTCGCGGCCCGCCGCCGGCGGGAGGAGCTGGCGCAGGCGGCCGCCGGGCGTGCGGGCCAGCTCGCCGAGCTGCGCGAGCTCGTCGAGCGCACCGACGGCATGGAGCCCGGCGCGGAGGAGCGCCTGCTCGCCCAGCGCGAGCGGCTCCGTCACGTCAGCGAGCTCGCCGAGGCTGCCACCGTCGCCGCGGAGGCGCTCGCGCCGGAGCAGGCCGACTTGCCGGGCGCCGCCGAGCGCGTCGCGGAGGCCGTGCGGTCCGTCGAGAGCGCGGCCGCGCTCGCCCCCGAGCTGGCCGAGGTCGCCGCGGAGCTCGGCGAGACGGAGATACGCGTCCGCGAGGGCGCCTCGGCGCTCCGCGCCTTCCTCGCCTCGCTGGAGGCCGAGCCCGGCAGGCTCGAGGTGGTCGAGGGCGAGCTCGAGCGGGTCGCCGACGCGCGGCGGCGGTTCGGAGCCGCGACGACGGACGAGCTCCTCGCGCGTGCGACGGCGGCACGCGCCGAGCTCGAGCAGGTGGAGGCCGGCGTCGACCCGGCGCAGGCCGCGGAGCAGGCGGTCGCGGAAGCCGAGGCGCGCGTGGGCGCGCTC
>JBOHAK010000429.1:0-7840 GCA_050697795.1 Gaiellaceae bacterium | reverse complement strand
TCGGAGCGGCGGCGACGCAGCGGCGGCCGCGCGCACTGCGCTGGCGGCCGAGCCCCGCCTCGAGCCCGACTACGTGGAGGTGGCGCGCCTGAACGGCCGTGTCTACCTGCTCGCCGCCGCGCGCGCCGGGCGCACCCGGCTGATCGACAACGTCGTCCTGGAAGGGGTGGTCGAGTGACGAGCAGGCCGGAGCGCGACGGGAAGCTTCCGCTCACCGAGCTCGCCGAGATGGTCGAGCGCGGGGAGCGGATCGTCATGGTGACCGCCTACGACTACCCGAGCGGGCGCCTGGCGGACGCGGCCGGCATGGACATCGTGCTCGTCGGCGACTCCGCCGCCATGACGGTGCTCGGCCACGCGAGCACGGTCCCGGCGACGATGGACGAGATGCTCATGCTCACGCGCGCGGTCACGAGGGGCGCCCGACGTCCGCTGGTCGTGGCTGACATGCCGTTCGGCTCCTTCCAGGTCTCGGACGAAGAGGCGGTTCGGAACGGCATTCGCTTCGTGAAGGAGGCGGGTGCCGACGCCGTGAAGCTGGAGGGCGCAGGCCCGTCCCTGTCGCGGGTGCTCGCGCTCGTGGGCGCCGGGATCCCGGTGATGGGGCACATCGGCCTCACGCCCCAGTCCGCGACGATGCTGGGCGGGTTCAAGGCGCAGGGGAAGACGGCAGCGAAGGCGCGGCGCCTCGTCGAGGACGCCGTCGCGCTCGAGGACGCGGGCTGCTTCTCGCTCGTGCTGGAGGCGGTGCCGGCGCCGGTCGCGGCGGGCATCCGCGAGCGCCTCACCATCCCGACGATGGGCATCGGCTCAGGGCCCGCCTGCGACGGACAGGTGCTCGTCCTCCATGACGTCCTGGGCCTCTACGAGGGCCGCTCACCCCGGTTCGCCAAGCGCTACGCCGACCTCGCCACGGAGATCCGCACCGCGCTCGAGCGCTTCGCGGGCGACGTCCGCTCGGGAGCGTTCCCGACGGAGGAGCACACCTACGCGATGCCGGACGACGAGCTGGCCGCGTTTCTCAGCGACTCGAGAGCGGGATCACGAACGGAAGCGTGAGGGCGATGAGCGCGAGCCCGGCGAGCGCGATCGCGACCACGGCCCGCAGCGGGCGCCAGCGCTCGACCACCGCGATCCCGTAGACGAGGAGGCCGAGCGACCAGAGGGTGAACACGCCCGAGGCGGCGTCGAAGAGCAGCGGCCCGGTGCCGTAGTCGTCTCCGCCGGTCCGGAACGAGTCGCGGCCGTAGACGACGAGCCGCAGCGGCCAGACGAGGACGAGCCCGAGCACCATCGGCGCCGCGGCGAACGCGAGCACGTGGCGCGCCCGCCGGTAGCCCGCCTGCGAGCCGGCGCCGCGCAGGCCGACGTAGAGGAACGCGCCGGCGAGCCAGTACGTGACGATCCCGTAGATCGCCCCGGCGAGGAACACGAGGACGGCGAGAACGGCCAGGCTCTGGTCGACCAGCCCCTGGTCGAGCCATGTCCCGGTCTCCGGCGCGAGCAGGATCCCGGCGATGCCGGCGAGCACGATGAGCGCCAGCACGGGCTCCTCCCGCGCCTCGAGCTCCGCCTGGGACTCGTCGCGGAGGGCGGCGAACACCGGCCGCGGCGCCTGGAAGATCGCCAGCGTGCGCAGCCACCACCGCTTCTCGGGGCTCGCCTTCGCCGCAGGATGGGCGTCCGCGCTCACGACCCGGAGGCTAGCGCGGGCGCGCGTGTTGTAGTATGCGACTATGCTAACGGTTCCCGAAGCCGCGAAGCGCATCGGCCGCAATCCGGAGACCGTTAGGCGCTGGATCCGCTCGGGACGGTTGCGTTCGCAGAAGGTAGGAACGCAGCACCTGATCGACGAGCAGGACCTCGATGCGGTCTTGGACGAGGCCGACATGCTCCCTCTTCCGACGGAGCTGCGCCTGATGGAGGACGGGCGTCCGCAGCTGAACTGGGTGGCCGTCCTCCACCGGCAGCGAGAGAGCCACTAGACGGTGCTCGTCCTCGATGCGAGCCTCGTCGTTCCCACGTGCACGACGGGAACCGGCTTCGACTTCCTCGGCGATTCCGATCTGATCGCTCCGCCGATCATGTGGAGCGAGGCACGGTCGACTCTCCACACAGCCCTCTGGCGAGGCGACCTGAGCGCAACCCATGCGTGGGCGAGCCACGAGCGCCTGGTCGCTGCTCCGATCGGCACCCGGACCCCCCGCCGGCTCGGCGAGGAAGCCTGGCGCGTGGCCGAAGAGCTCGGCTGGGCGAGGACGTACGACGCCGAGTACGTCGCGCTCGCTCGTCTTGTCGGTTGCCGTCTCGTCACGCTGGACGGCCGCCTCCGCCGCGGCGCCGACCGTCTCGGCTTCGTCGTCGGCCCTACCGAGCTCTGATCACGCCGCCGCGGCCGCGGCGCGCGGCAGGAGCTCCCGCAGGTAGCTCCCCGTGTAGCTGCCCTCGACCTCGGCGACCTGCTCGGGCGTCCCGGTGGCGATCACCTCGCCGCCGGCCTCGCCGCCCTCGGGCCCGAGGTCGACGAGCCAGTCCGCCTGCTTGATCACGTCGAGGTTGTGCTCGATGACGAGCACCGTGTTGCCGGCATCGACAAGCCGGTGGAGCACCTCGAGAAGCTTCTCGATGTCCGCGAAGTGGAGGCCGGTCGTCGGCTCGTCGAGGATGTAGAGCGTCTTCCCGGTCGCCACCTTCGAGAGCTCGGCCGCGAGCTTCACGCGCTGGGCCTCGCCGCCCGAGAGCGTCGTCGCCGGCTGGCCGAGCTTGACGTAGTCGAGGCCGACGTCGTTGAGCGTCTGGAGCCGCCGGCGGATCTTCGGGATCTTGGCGAAGAAGGCGAGCGCCTCCTCGATCGACATCTCGAGCACGTCCGCGATCGACTTGCCCTTGAAGCGCACCTCGAGCGTCTCGCGGTTGTAGCGCTTGCCGCCGCACGTCTCGCACGGGACGTACACGTCGGGCAGGAAGTGCATCTCGATCTTGATCGTCCCGTCGCCCTTGCAGGTCTCGCAGCGCCCGCCGCGGACGTTGAACGAGAAGCGCCCCGGCTTGTAGCCGCGCACCTTCGAGTCGGGCGTCTGCGCGTAGAGCTCACGGATGTGGTCGAAGAGCTTCGTGTACGTGGCCGGGTTCGAGCGCGGCGTCCGCCCGATCGGCGACTGGTCGATGTCGATCACCTTGTCGAAGCACTCGATGCCCTCGCAGGAGATGTGGTCGCCCGGCTTCACGCGCATCCGGTGGAGCCGGTTGGCGAGCGCCTTGTAGACGATCTCGTTCACGAGCGTCGACTTGCCCGAGCCCGACACGCCGGTGACGCAGACGAGCTTCGCGACCGGGAAGTCGACGTCGATCCCCTTGAGGTTGTGCATGCTCGCCCCACGGACGCCGAACGTGCCGAGATCCTCCGTGCGCCGCTCGGGCACCGGGATCGCGCGCGTCCCCGCGAGGAACTGCCCGGTGACGGAGCCCTCGTCCTTCTCCACCTTTGCGGCCGGCCCCTCGGCGACGACGTGGCCGCCGTGCTCCCCCGCCCCCGGCCCCATGTCCACCAGCCAGTCGGCCGCGCGCATCATCTGCTCGTCGTGCTCGACGACGAGCACGGTGTTGCCGAGGTCGCGCAGGCGCTCGAGCGTCGTGATCAGCTTCCCGTTGTCTCGCTGGTGGAGCCCGATCGAGGGCTCGTCGAGGATGTAGAGCACGCCGACGAGCTGCGAGCCGATCTGCGTCGCGAGCCGCAGCCGCTGCGCCTCGCCGCCCGAGAGCGTGGAGGCGGCGCGGTCGAGCTGCAGGTAGCCGACGCCCACGTTGTCGAGGAACGTCAGGCGCTCGCGGATCTCCTTGATGATGCGCGCCCCGATGAGCTGCTCGGTCTCGGTGAGCTCCAGTCCCTCGAGGAACTCGATCGCGCGCGTGACCGAGAGTCGCGTCAGCTCGTGGATGTTGCGCTCGCCGACCGTGACCGCGAGCACCTCCGGCCGCAGGCGGGCGCCCTTGCACGCCGGGCAGGGCCGGAAGCTCATGTACTCCTCGATCCGCTCACGCTGCTGGGAGGAGTCCGTCTCCTTGTAGCGCCGCTCGAGGCTCGGGACGATCCCCTCGAACGCCAGCATGTACGCCCGCCGCCGCCCCATGCGGTTGCGGTAGGTGACGTAGATCTTGTCGCCGTTCGTCCCGTAGAGGAAGAGGTTCTGCTGCTCCTCGGTGAGCTTGCACCATGGCGTGTCGAGGTCGATCTCGTAGCGCTCGGCGATCGCCTGGATGATCGACTCGTAGTAGCTCGAGCTCCCCAGCGACCAGGGGACGAGCGCGCCCTCCCCGATCGAGAGCGCCGGGTCGGGGACGAGCAGGTCGGGGTCGATCTCCTGCTGGGCGCCGAGGCCGGTGCAGCGCGGGCAGGCGCCGTGCGGCGAGTTGAAGGAGAAGACGCGGGGCTGCAGCTCCGGCAGGCCCACGCCGTGCTCCGGGCAGGCGAAGCGCTCCGAGAACGTCTGCGGCTCGCCGCCCACCACGTCGATGGTCACGAGCCGGTCGGCGAGCTCGAGCGCCGTCTCGACGGAGTCGGAGAGGCGATGGCGCAGGTCCTCCTTCATCACGAGCCGGTCGACGACGACCTCGATCGTGTGCTTGAGCTTCTTGTCGAGCTCGATCTCCTCGTCGAGCTCCCGCTGCTCGCCGTCCACCTTCACGCGCGTGAAGCCCTCGCCGCGGAGCTGCTCGAGCAGGTCGCGGTACTCGCCCTTGCGGTCGCGGACGACCGGCGCGTTCACGGTGAACTTCGTCCCCGCGGGGAGCCGGAGCACCTGGTCGACGATCGCCTCGATCGACTGCCCCGCGATCGGCCGCCCGCAGATCGGGCAGTGTGGCCGCCCAACGCGCGCGTAGAGGAGGCGCAGGTAGTCGTAGATCTCCGTCACTGTGCCGACCGTCGAGCGGGGGTTGCGCGACGTCGTCTTCTGGTCGATGGAGATGGCCGGCGAGAGCCCGTCGATCGAGTCCACGTCGGGCTTCTCCATCATCTGGAGGAACTGGCGCGCGTAGGCGGAGAGCGACTCGACGTAGCGCCGCTGGCCCTCCGCGTAGATCGTGTCGAAGGCAAGGGAGGACTTCCCGGACCCGGAGAGTCCGGTCACGCAGATGAGCGCGTTCCGCGGCAGGCGGACGTTGATGTCCTTCAGGTTGTGCTCGCGGGCGCCGTGAACGACGAGCTCAGGAGCAGCCATAGAGTGAGTCTAGCCCCGGCCTCGGATAGAACAGACGTTCGCGTCGCAGTGTCGACCGAGGCTGTCCGAATGGTGGAATCGCCATACGATCTGCCGGGGTGACCGTGACGTTCCACCGTGCAGAGAACGTCGGCAGCCTGCTGCGGCCCGACTACCTGCTCGAGGCCCGCGATCGTCACGCCCGCGGCGAGCTCTCCGACGCCGGGTTCAAGCGGGTCGAGGACCGCGCCGTGGACGAGGCCGTTGCGCTTCAGGAGCGTGTGGGGATCGACGTCGTCACCGACGGAGAGCAGCGCCGAAACGTCTTCGCCAGCCAGCTCGTGCAGGCCTCGGACGGGTTCGAGGCCGTGACCGGGAACGAGGTGGACTGGTTCACGCTCGACGGCGAGGTCGAGCGAAGCCCGGTCACTGTCGCCGTCACCGGCAAGCTCAGGCGCCGGCGTCACTTCTGCGCGGAGGAGCTCTCGTACCTACGCGCCCGGACGTCCTTGCCGGTCAAGGCGACCGTCCCCTCGCCCACCATGTACGCCTACTACTGGGCGCCCGGTATCTCGGATGGCGCCTATTCGTCGTCACAGGCCTACCTCGAAGACGTGACCGACCTCCTCCGCGACGAGGTGGCCGAGCTCGTGCGCCTGGGCGCCGAGTACGTCCAGATCGACGCACCGGAGCTCGGGATGCTCCTCGACCCGCACCAGCAGGAGTGGTTCGCCGCGAAGGGCTTCGACGCCGACCGTCTGATCCACGACGCCGTCGAGCTGTCGAACGCGGTCGTCGCGGGGACACCGGCCAGGGTCGGGCTCCACGTCTGCCGGGGAAACGACGCCAACCGGTACATGGCGCGCGGCGGCTACGAGCGCCTGGCGCGCGAGGTGTTCCCACGCACGGCCGCCGACGTGCTCCTGCTCGAGTACGACGACGAGCGCTCGGGCGGGTTCGCCCCGCTCGCGCACGTCCCCGACGACAAGATCGTCGTGCTCGGCCTGGTCTCCTCGAAGCGGCCCGAGCTCGAGTCCGAGGAGGAGCTGCGGGCCCGCATCGACGAGGCAGCCGCCATCGTCCCGCTCGAGCGCTTGGCCCTCTCCACCCAGTGCGGCTTCGCGTCCGTGGCGAAGGGCAACGACCTGACGGTCGAGGAGGAGGAGCGCAAACTCGCGCTCGTGACCCGCGTGGCGCGCGCGGTCTGGGCTTAGAACCGATCCAGAATGAGCCGGGTTCTCAGCCGAGCAGGCGGCGGACGCGGCGGGCGTCCGGCACGTACGGCACCTCGAAGTCGCCCGCGACGAGGGTTCCGTACCCGAGCATCCGGCCCACGATCCCCTGCTCGAACTCGAGGGCCGGGACGCGCGCCAGGCGCACGGCGGCCGCGCGCCGCTGCGCGATGCCGTAGGCGATGTACAGCTTCTCCGTGGTGAGGACGAGGCGGGTGCGGTCCCACCGCCACACGGCGCGGAGCGCGAGCAGCGCGGCGAGCGCGAGGGCTGCCGCGCCGACGGTCGCAACGAGCCAGTGGACCTCGGAGCCGACGACGGCAACCATCGCCCCCAGGACCGCGAGCGCGAGCGGCCTCGTGAGCGGGCGGACGAGGGCCGCCCCGTGCGGGCGCGCGTCGAGGCGAACCTCCTCCCCGGGCTCGAGCTGATCGGTCACGCGGCGCATTTCGCCGGGCGAGCCGCTGGTCCTTCGCGGGCGCCTACGCGCGGCGCCAGCGGCCGAAGACGAGGCCGCCGAGGGTGAAACCGAGGCCGAAGGTCCCGACCGCGAATGCGCCGACCGCGAGCGTCTTCCGCCACGCCGACAGGCGCTTCCAGCTCCCCAGAACTTCCTGCTCTTCCGGGGAAAGCGGCTCCCCACGCCGCTTCTTGCGTTCCGCAGCTCCGGCCCGCAGGCCGAGGTACATGTCGTCGAAGATCTCCGCAGGTTCATCGACCATGGTCTCACTATAGTCTGCCCGCCCGATGCCGCCTCTACGCCTCCTGCAGGTGTCCGATCTCCACGCGGGCACGCGCGAGGAGCCGGAGGTGGAGGACGATTTGCGAACGCTCGTCCGGGAGACCGAGCCCGAGCTCGTCATCGCGTCGGGCGATCTCGCCCACCGCAACACCCCCGAGCAACACGAGCGCGCGGCGAGGCTCCTGCGCTCGCTCGAGCGGCCGCTGCTCGTCATCCCGGGCAACCACGACATCCCGCGCTGGCCTCCGTGGCGTTTCACGAAGACGTTCGCGGAGTTCCAGCGGCAGTGGCCGGAGACGGAGCCGGTCTACCGCTCCGAGCGGCTGGTCGTGTGCGGCCTGAACTCCGTGCGCCCCTGGAAGCAGCAGGGCGGCGCGCTGCGCCGGGCGCAGCTCGAGCACGTCGCCCGCGTGCTGGCGGAAGCCGCTCCCGGCGCCTTCCGCGTCGTCGCAGTCCATCACCATCTCCTGGGGGCGCCCTGGCGCAGCCGCAAGCGTACGATCGCCAACCGCTCCAGCGTCCTCGGCGCGCTCGTCGACGCGGGCGCCGAGCTGATCCTCTCGGGCCACGTCCACCAGAGCGCGGTCGGCGAGCGGCGCGAGTTCGAGGTCGTCGAGGCGCCCGTCCACGGGACGACCGTCGTCACCGCCCCGGGCCTCGGCCAGCCC
>JBOHAK010000428.1:0-9293 GCA_050697795.1 Gaiellaceae bacterium | reverse complement strand
GCGTCGGGCCGGCCGCCAGGAGGGCGAGGCGCACGTCCGTCGCGGACACGACGGCGGCCGCGCCGGCGAGCGCGAAGTCGCCGTGCGTCCGCGCGTGCTCGACGAACGCGGCGCCCGTCCGCGCCGGCAGAGACGGCACCTCGACCTCCACGAGCAGCTCGTCCGGCTCGAGGGCGGTCGTGAAGAAGGAGAGGAAGAGCTCGCCGGCCGTGAGCGTGCGTGCGCCGCGCGCCGAGCGCACGTGGAAGCGGGCCTCGAGCGCCGCGAGCGCCACGGGCAACTCCGCGGCCGGGTCGGCGTGCGCGACCGAGCCGCAGACCGTCCCCCGCGCGCGGATCTGCGGGTGGCCGACGAGCCGGGCCGCCTCGACCAGCAGGGGCCAGCCCGCCGCGGCGTCCGGCGAGCGCACGAGGTCACCGGACCGCGCGAGCGCACCGATCCGCAGGACGTCGCCCTCGACCCGCAGATAGGCGAGCTCCGAGACGCCGTTCAGGTCGACGAGCCGGTCGGGCCGCGCCAGCCGGAAGTTGAGGAGCGGGACGAGGCTCTGCCCGCCCGCGAGCGGCTTCACGTCCTCTCCTTCGGCGGCCAGGAGCTCCAAAGCCTCCTCGAGCGTCTCCGGCGCCTCGTAGGCGAAGGGCGCCGGCTTCACGCGCCCGCCTCCTGCAGCAGCCGCCAGAGCTTCGCCTCGGTGAACGGCGGGTCGACGTGCCGGACGCCGAAGGGTGCCAGGGCGTCGGCGACCGCGTTCCCGACGGCGGCCGGCGTGGCGATGGCCCCGCCCTCGCCGATGCCCTTGGCCCCGAGCGGGTTGAGCGGCGAGAGCGTCTCGACGAAGCGGCTCTCGATGGGCGGCAGCTCGGCGGTCGTGAGCAGGCCGTAGTCGGCGAAGTTGGCCGTAACGAGCTGCCCCTCCTCGTCGTGGACGGCCTCCTCGACGAGGCACTGGCCCAGGCCCTGCACGGTCGCGCCCAGGACCTGCCCCTCGGCGAGGAGCGGGTTGACGATTCGCCCGGAGTCGTCCACGGCGGCCAGGCGGAGCACCTCGAGGCGCCCGGTCGCGCGGTGGATCTCGACCACGGCGACGTAGCAGCCGGACGCAAACACGAGCCCGGAGTCGAACCGCGCGGAGGCCTCGACGCCTCCGTCGGCGGCGGCGCGCTCGATCACCGAGCCACCGCCTGCCCGCTCCTTCAGCTCACGGAGCGCCATGACGAGTGCGGAGCCGCCCATGGCGACCGAACGGCTGGCGAACGTGCCGATGCCCGCGGGCCCGGCGAGCGAGTCGCCCCAGCGGATGTCGACCGCGTCCGGATCCACCCCCAGCTCGTCCGCGGCGATCTGCGAGAAGGTCGTCTCGTGACCCTGCCCGTGCGGCGAGGAACCCGTCCGCACGATCACCCGGCCGTCCGGCTCGACGCGAACGTCGGCGCTCTCCCACAGTCCGCCGGCGCGCTCGATGTACATGCCGACGCCGATGCCGACGACGCGGCCGCTGGCGCGCGCCCGCTCGCGCGCCTCGCGCCAGCGGTCGATATCGGCCAGCTCGAGCGCGGCGTCCAGGCAGCGCCCGAAGTCCCCGGAGTCGTAGGTCCAGCCCATCGGCGTCCGGTAGGGAAAGGCCTCGGGCGGGACGAAGTTGCGGCGGCGCACGTCGACCGGGTCGAGCCCGAGCTCCCGGGCGGCCAGGTCGACCATGCGCTCGACCAGGAACGCGGCCTCTGGCCGGCCGGCGCCGCGGTACGGGCCGGTCGGCACCTTCGTGGTGGCGGCGCCGACGAGCTCGACGGACGCCGCGGGAATCGCGTAGGCACCGGTGATCAGCATCGCGGTCGTGTGCGGCGCGACCGCCGTCGTCGGATAGAGGTAGCCGCCGAGATCCGCGTACAGCGTCGCGCGGAGGCCGAGGATCCGCCCGTCGGCTGCCACCGCCAGCTCGACGTCCGCGTCGAGCCCCCGACCCTGGTAGGCGGAGAGGAAGTTCTCCGCCCGGTCCTCCGTCCAGCGGACCGGCAGCCCGAGCTCGACGGCCGCCGCCGCCACCGCGGCGACCTCGACGCCCACGGCCCCCTTGCTCCCGAACGCACCGCCGACGTCGGGGACGACGACACGGAGGCGATCAGGATCGCGTCCCAGCGCCAGACCGAGCTGGGCGAGCGGCCGGTGCGGGTCCTGCGCCGAGCACCACACAGTCAGGAGGTCGGCCGCGGGGTCGTGCCTGGCGATCGCCCCGCGCGCCTCGATCGGCGCCGCGACGAGGCGCGGGATATGGAACGACTGCGCGACAACCCGGTCGGCGGCGGCGAAGGCACCCTCGACGTCGCCGGCCGTCTTCGCCCAGCGGACGAGCGCGTTTCCGGGAACGTGGTCGTGGAGGAGGGGCCCGCCGGCCGCGGCACGGGGGTCGAGCACGGGCTCGAGCGGCTCGTAGTCCACCTCGACGAGCTCGGCGGCGTCCTCGGCCACGGCCCGGCTCCAGGCGACGACGAGCGCGACGGGCTCACCCGCGTACCGCACCTTGTCCCGTGCGAGCACCGGGTGCCCCGCGTCTGCCACGACGCCGTCCTCGATGCTCCCCGCTGGCAGGCTCGCCGCCCTGCCCTCCAGATCCGCGCCGGTCAGGACGGCGACGACGCCCGGCACGGCTCGAGCCGCGGCCGTGTCGATCGCGCCCACCCCCGCGTGCGCGAACGGGCTGCGGACGAACGCCGCTTCCGCGAGGCCGGGCAGCTCGATGTCGTCGAGGTAGGTCGCCTCGCCGCGGAGGAAGCGCACGTCCTCCCGCCGCGGCACGGGGCGGCCGATCCAACCTTTAGTCGCCGACGCGCGCTCCTCCCGCAACGGCCTCGCCGCGCCCGTGCGACTCGATCGCGGCCAGCACGAGGGCGAGCGCCGCCAGCCCCTCCTCGGCGCCCGTCTCCGGCTCGGCCTCCCCGCGCACGCAGCGGGCCAGCTCGTCGAGCTCCTCCGCCAGCGGGTCCCGCTCCTCGAACGGGAGCTCGCGCGGGCCGTCCGCCGTCGTAAGGCGGAGCGTCGTCGCGCCGTCTACGAGCTCGGTGCGCGGCCAGACGGACATGTCCGTCAGGTAGTCGAGCGCGCCGTCCGATCCCAGGAGCCGCAGCGAGTAGGTCTTCGGCGAGACGTAGCTCGACGAGATCGTCGAGCGCGCGCCCGACCCGTGCTCGACGAGCGCCACGCCCACGTCGTCGATCTCCGCCTCCGTCACGAGCCGCGCGAACGAGCCCTGCACCCGCGCCGCCGGGCCCAGCCAGTGGAGGAGCGTGTCCGCGTGGTGGACGCCGAGCTGGAGGAGCGGCCCGCCCGGGCACGTCTCGCGGCTGTACCGCCACGTGCCGGGCCTGGGCGTGCCGGTGAGGGAGAAGTTCGCCTCGGCGAGCACGACGCGCCCCAGCGCGCCCTCGGCCAGCAGGCGCTCGACGGCCCGCGCCGCGCCCAGCCGCCGGAGCCCGTGGCCGACGAGGAGCGTGACCCCGGCGGCCTCGCAGGCCTCCCGGATCGCCCACCCATCCTCGAGCGTGTCCGCGATCGGCTTCTCCACGAAGACGTGTCTCCCCCGCTCGGCGCACGCGACCGCCTGCTCGGCGTGCGTGAAGTTCGGCGTCACGAGCAGCACGGCCTCGACGCGCGGGTCCTCGGCGGCCGCCTCGAAGGACGATGCCGCCTCGCAGCCCGCCTCGGCCGCGAACGCCTCGCGCCGCGCCGCGTCGCGGCCGAAGCAGGTGACGAGCTCGAGCGCCGGCGTGCGCGCCACGGCGGCGGCGATCTTCCCCGCCCACATGCCGGTCCCGACCAGAGCGGCGCCGACGGGCTTCACGCGGAGGCCACCAGCGGCTCGAACGGGACGGAATGGAGCGACTCGGCGCGGTCGGAGCGGACGATCGCGAGCTCCCCGAGCTGGAGGCCCATGCGCTCGTCCGGCGTGATCGGGTTGGGCTGCACGACAACCGCCATCCCCTCCTCGAATCGCCGCCCCTCCGGCGCCGGCCGCGCGTCGTCCCAGGGCCACCACTGCGTGCAGGAGCGGTCGACGATGGGCGGCATGATGTCGACCCCGTAGCCGTGGACGAGGTCGTCGTAGATCAGGTAGCCGGCCTCGCCGATGACCGAGCCGGCGCGGATCACGTCGGCCTCCGTCGTCCCGTCCCGCAGGACGCCGACGATCCGCTCGTAGGACTCGCGCGCGACGTCGAACAGCCGCTGCCACTCGGGCGTCGGCTCGGCCTCCACGAACACGGGCCGCTGGATCTGGCCGGTGTAGCCCCAGTAGGAGGCGCTGAACTCCGTGATGATCACGTCGCCGGCCGCGATGCGCCGGTGCGAGGGGTTCTGGGCCGGCAGGCAGCCGTTCGGTTCGTCCATGGCCATCGAGCGGAGGAACATGATCCGCGGCATTCCGCCCTGCGGTCGGTAGGCGGCCTCGGCCATGGCGACGAGCTCGATGTCGCTCATCCCCGGCCGCGCCCCCTCGGCGAGCGCAACGATCGCGCCGTCGGTCAGCTCCGCGGCCTTGCGGAGCCACTCGACCTCCTCGTCGGACTTCACGAGGCGCAGGCGCGCGTACGGAAGCGTCACATCCACCAGCTCGAGCGCGGGCAGCTCCTCGCGCAGGCGCGCGTGGTGGGCGTACGGCATGCCCATCGCGAACGTCGCGTTCACGCCGACTAGGCCTGCGCGGCCCTCCGTGACGCCGATCGCGCGCAGCCGCTCCGCCACCCGCTCGGCCGGCGCGTAGCCGCCCCACTCGACGATCGGGACTTCGCTCACCTCCCGAGCGTTCGGGATGTGGTTCGTGAGGCCGGTGTAGAGCGCCGTCTCCTCGCCCTCGTCGAGCGGGACGACGAGGTAGCAGTGGTGGAGGTCGAGGTGGTTCGAGAGCCAGAACGGGTTCGCCATGTTGGCCCGGTTCGTGCCCGAGTTGCCGAAGACGACGAGCGCCGAGAGCTCGTGCTCGCGCATGAGCCGGCGTGCAAGCGCGTAGCGGCGCTCCAGCTCGGCGCTCGAGAACCTATCCCACACGGGTCAGCTCCTTCTCGAGCCAGTCGGCGACGAGCGGCCGCCAGCGGTTCGGGATGTTGTTGCACACGTGGTTGCCCTCCTCGTAGAGGACGAAGCGGGTGGCCGGCGCCTCGTCCGCGATCCGCCGCGTCTGCTCCCACGGGATCACCCGGTCGTGCCGGCCGGTGATCATGAGCCCCGGCCGGTCGAGCTCGCCGATGACGGCCGCGAGGTCGAGCTCGTTGGCCTTCGCCCGCGCCTCGTCCGGGTTCCGCGCGCCCGAGTGGTGCCGGAACGTGTCGCGGGTGAGCCCGGGAAGCCCTTCCCAGCACTCGCCGAAGTTGAAGGCGCCGCTGATGCCGGCCACGGCCTTGATGCGGGGCTCGAGCGCGGCGGCGCGCGGCGCGTAGTAGCCGCCCAGGCTCACGCCCGCCGCGCCCACGCGCTCCAGGTCGACGTCGTCGCGGCCGCCGAGCGCGTCGAGCGCCGCTGCGACCGGCTCCTCGTAATCGGGCCGGATGAAGGTGGCGAAGCCGCTCTCCCCCTGGCCCGGCCCGTCGAGCGAGAGCGTCGCGAGCCCGCGGGCGAGGAAGACGTTCTCCCAGCCGAAGAACTCCTCCTTCGTGGAGTCGAGCCCCGGGATGAGCAGGACGAGCGGCGGACGCGCGACACCCGGCGGGCGGCGGAGGTTCGCAGCCAGCGTCGCCCCGTCGAACTGGATCTCCACGCGCTCGGCCGTCGGGTCGAGGTGTGCGTGCGCCCGGTAGAGGCAGTCGATGGCTCGCCCGGTCGTCTCCTGGTTGCGCTCGACGTCCACCACCCAGACGAACTTGGCGAAGTGGAAGCAGACCGCGGCCGCGACGTAGGCCTCCCCCGCTGTGCGGGAGTTCCCCTCGGCCTCGGCCCCCTCCGCGAGCGCGCGGTGCTCCTCGGCGGTCACGCGCCAGGCGTCGAGCCACTCCTCCCAGCGCTCGATCCTCGCCGTCGTCCGCTGGAAGTCGTTGAAGTCGACGCCGTTGGCAACGAAGCGCGGCGCCCAGTTGGCGATCGCCGCCTCGACCCGCGCGTCAGGCACCGGCGGTCACCGCCTCGAGCGAGGTGCCGAGGTCCTCGAGCAGGACGATCGCGGTGTTGCGCCCGGGCGCCGCCGAGACCGACCCGCCCGGATGGGTCGTGCCGCCCGTCTGGTAGAGGCCCGGGAGCGGCGTCCGCGGCCCGAAGCGCAGCGCCCCCGACTGGGACGGGCCCATGTCGCCCCCGTGGCACGTGCCGTGCCAGTTGTGCGCGTTCATGCGCTCGAGGTCGAGCGGGCTCTTGATCACCCGCGCCAGGATCGTGTCGTCCGTCATGTTTGGCGCGAAGCGGCGCAGCTGCTCGATGTTGGCGCGCGCCGCCTCCTCCTTGACGTCGTCCCAGCGCTCCGGCCCGCCGTCAGCGAGCGCGTAGGGCTGGAAGCCGATCACCTTGAGCGCGTGCCGGCCCTCGGGGGCGCGGGACGGGTCGCCCACCGTCGCGCAGACGACGAGCAGCACCGGGTCGTCGACGGCCAGGAGCCCCCGCTCGGCGTCGGAGCCGACGCGCAGCAGCCGGTCGACGGACGGCGCCGTACCCGACGCCACGGGCGTGACAGTGCCGCCGTCCGCGGGGAACGTCGGCGCCTCGGTCGTGGCGAGATGTGTCGGGAAGAGCGAGACGCCCTCGCGCCAGCGCTCCACGCCGTAGAGGAAGTCCTCGCCCCAGGTCTCGCGCGGCGCCATCTCCGCGAGGTGCTTCACGTGCACCGTCGAGAGGACGGCACGCCGGGCGCTATAGGTCTCGCCGTCGTCGGCCTCGACGCCGGCGCAGCGGCCGCCCTCGACGACGAGCCCGGTCACGCGCGTGCCGGTGACGATCGTGCCGCCGTGCTCCTCGATCAGCCGGGCGAGCGCGAGTGGCAGCGCGGCCGAGCCGCCGCGCGGCAGCGTCCAGCTGTGCTGCTGGCGCCCGTACGCGAGCGAGTAGGCGAGGATGCCGGTTCCCGGCCGCTCCGGCGGCTGGACCGTCATGAGGCTCATCCAGAGCATGAAGGCGCGAACCGCGGGGTGCTCGAACTCGGCCCGCACGACGTCCCAGGCGCTCATCGCGAGCCGGCGGCGCCAGGTGCCGTCAAGGACCTCGTCGGGGCGCGGCACCCGGCCGATCGGGTTGTTGCGGTAGGCGCCGAAGGCGCCCTTGGCGGCGTCGTAGTCGGCGATCAGGCGCCGGTAGGCCTCGGCGTCGCGCGCCGAGAAGCGGGCGAGCTCCTCGCACGTGCGCTCCAAGGCGCGCCATTGCGTCACGGACTCGCCGTCGCCGACGACGACGTGGACCACGGGATCGGGGCGGATGTACTCGAGCCCGTAGTCCTCCTCGAGGCGCAGCTCCTTCAGGGCCGGGCTCGCCTGGATGAGGTTGTGCGCGGTCGAGCACGAGTCGTGGAGAATCCCCGGCAGCGTCAGCTCCTCGGTGGCGGTGTTGCCGCCGACGACGGGCCGCGCCTCGAGCACGAGCACCTCGAGCCCGGCCCTCGCCAGGTACGCGGCGGCGACGAGGGAGTTGTGCCCCGCGCCGGCGACGACGACGTCCGCGGTCTCAGCCACGCCCTACCACCGTTGTATGATCGTCAGACAGCCCATGGCGCGCCTCAGCTACGTCGATCCCGCATCGCTGACCGACCCCGAGCTCGTCGAGGCGCTCGAGCACGCGCGCCGCTTCGGGACGCCGCGCCCAGAGACGCAGGCGATCCGCTCCCACGTCCCCGCCGTCGCCAAGGGCTTCTCGCGGGCGTGGGAGACGATCTTCCGGAACGGCATCGTCGAGCATCCGCTCAAGGAGCTGTGCCGCGTCTACGTCTCGAAGACGATCGACTGCCACTACTGAGGGTCGCAGCGGTCTCTCCGGGGCGGAGAGCAAGGGCTGACCGAGGCGGACTACGACGAGCTCCTCGAGTTCGAGCGCTCCGACCGCTTCGACGAGCGGCAGAAGGCCGCTCTCCTCTACACGAGCATGCTCGTCTGGAGCCCCGAGGGCGTCGACGACGAGCTCTGGGCCCGGCTGCGAGAGCACTTCAGCGAGGAGCAGATCGTCGAGCTCGGGTCGTTCGTCTGCCTCACCTTTGGCCAGCAGCGTGTCATCAAGACCTGGAGCGTCGGCCACGGCGAGCTCCTCGCCGACACGACCGCCGGCCTCGCGCCCGAGGAGGCGCGGAGCTAGGTGGCCCACCTGATAGGAAGCGCCGGGGAGATCCGCGCCCGCGTGCCGGGCGTCGCCGAGTCCTACGCCTACATCCGCGACAACGTCCTCCTGGACGGAGTCGTCGACCGGTCCCTGAAGGAGCTCTGCTTCCGCTTCGTGGCCGGCGACGAGGCCGTGAGCGACCCGGCGCGGTTCGAGGGGCGCGAGCGCGCCGCCCTCGAGTGGGCCCACGCGATCGTGTGGGACTCGGACCGGGCCGACGACGAGCTGTGGGAGCGGCTCCACGCGCACTTCAGCGAGGAGGAGCTCGTCGACCTCGGCTGCGCGATCGGCTTCGAGCTCGGCCAGCAGCACTTCGTGCGGACGCTCGGCCTCGAGCCGGAGCTGCCTCACGCGGACTCCTCCTGACGGCCCAGCAGGCGGAGGGCGTTGCCGCCCAGGACGGCCGCCTCGTCGGCGGCGGGGAGCCCCAGCTCGCGGACGGGCTCGGCCGGCCGCTCGAGGCCCATGTCGAACGGGTAGTCGGAGCCGAGCAGCACGCGGTCGGCGCCGGCGAACTCGACGAGCGCGCGCAGGAGCGTCGCGTCGTGCGTGACGGTGTCGAAGTGGAAGCGGCGGATCGACTCGAGCGGGGACTCCGTGAGGCGCGAGCGCGCGTCCGGCTGGAAGGAGTGCGCGTGGCGCAGGCGGCCGCGGAGGGCGAGGATCGCGCCGCCCCCGTGCGAGAGGAGGATCTTCAGGCGCGGGTACGCCTCCAGCACGCCCGCCATGACGAGGTGGGCGGCCGTCACGGTCGTCTCGAGCGGGTTCCCCGCCGCGTTCCAGAGGTAGTAGTCGTCGAGGGCGCCGATCGAGAAGCCGCGCGTCGTCGGGTGGACGAAGACGAGCGCTCCCGTCTCTTCCGCGGCGGCCCAGAAGTCCCGGAAGCGGTCGTGGCCGAGGTAGTCGCCATCCACGCTCGCAGCGACCTCGACGCCGGCGAGGCGCCCGTCCTGCATGAGCGCGACCAGCTCCTCGGGGCGTCCGAGGTCGACCGTGCCCAGGGCGGCCACACGATCTCCCAC
>JBOHAK010000427.1:0-3176 GCA_050697795.1 Gaiellaceae bacterium | reverse complement strand
CCCCCCGTCGTCGTGCAGTTGTTGCCGGAGACCGTGCCGATCGTCTCCTCCCACTTGAGCTCCACGCCGATCGGGCCGACGGCCGGAGCGACGGGGAAGTAGCTCGTCGACACCCACCGCCCCGAGGCGGCGTCGTAGCTGAGCGGCAGCTCCGTCCCGCCGACGACAGCGCTCACCTTTCCGCCCACGGCCGCCGGATCCGCGACGCCGAAGTCGACGACGGCGCTCACGCCGATGGAGCACGTGGAGCTCGAGGTACTGAAGTAACCGTCCGGGCACGAGGCCGCAAAGAGCCGGACGTCCCGCGCGACGGGCGGGTTCGGCTGCGCCCCGCTGCCGGACGTCGAGTAGCCGCGGACGAAGACGACGCCGTTCGAGGACTCGAGGTCGTAGCACTCGACGAGGTACTCGCCGCACGTGCTCGACGCGCCGCCGCCGAGCGCGATCCTGACGCCGATGCGGGACGAGTTGATCGCCACGGACACGGGCGCGGCGGCGTTGTCCCAGATGGCCAGCCCGTTGGAGGTCCCGACCCTCGTGAGGGGAGCCGACGCGAGCACGGTGCCCGTTGCCTCGTCCACGAAGTAGGCCCGGCCGGAGCGCGGGTCGACGTCCGGGACGGCGACAGGAAGCGCGCCCCGCGCCTGCCGGAGCGCCTGGATCATCACCCGGGCGTGGGCGTTGATCGCCGGCACGACGTCGAGACCGAAGAACCACGGCAGGCTCGCCTCG
The DNA here is from genome assembly GCA_050697795.1 of Gaiellaceae bacterium. Taxonomy (GTDB): domain Bacteria; phylum Actinomycetota; class Thermoleophilia; order Gaiellales; family Gaiellaceae; genus JAIBJN01. The sequence goes on along the minus strand of JBOHAK010000427.1, from coordinate 2,444 downwards.
GTGATCTTCACGTCGACCATACGGGCGGCACACGGAGGGCCGCCGTCGCTGTAGTCCGTTCCTCCCTCGTTCCAGTAACGGTCGGAGTTGACGAGGACGTGGACGTTCGACTGGTCGGTCGGCGCGACCTGGAGGTTGTACGGGGCGGCATTCCCCGGGTCGCCGGCGTACCTGCGGGTCTCCCCGAGGATCGGGTCGTCGGAGCACGGGAAGGTGAAGACACCGCCTCCGGCCAGTGCTCCCGCGTCGGCCTGCATCTGGAGGTGCCGCTTGTGCACGAACCAGTTCCCGACGTCGACGACGAAGGTGATGAAGAGGACCAGCACGGGCAGGCAGAGAGCGACCAGTACGAGGACGCCGCCGTCGTCGTCGCCGATCCTCCGCACGGCTACGAGCACCCCGCGCCGTACGTCGTCGGCCTCGCCTCGAGGCGCATGGTGGACGAGCCCGTGATCGTGGTCTGCGCGATACCGACCCGGGAGCCGAGGAACGGCAGCCAGTTGTATGTGACGCTCGCTGTGACGTGCACCGGATCGCCGACCTCCGCGCTCCCGTTGGGGAAGCTGATGCAGACCCGCAGCGGCGTGGCGACGGAGGGCGTGCCGCCGTTCCGCAGCTCGGGCGTGTCTGCCTGTTGCTGGATGTACTGCTGGAGCGAGCCCGAGCCGGGGTTCTTGTTCACGACCGCCCAGCGCGCGCCCTCGTTGGCGAGGTGCGTCTCGTCGATCCAGTAGTTGAAGGCCTTGCCGAAGTCGAGCATGGCGAAGAGGAGGATCAAGAGCAGCGGCAAGACGAGTGCGAACTCGACGAGCGCCACGCCGGCCTCGGGGTCGCGGCCGCCGGCCGCGCGGGTCCTGAGCGTGCGAAGCAAGCCCTTTCCTCTCAGAGCCCGTTCGCCATGTTCGTGATCGCCGAGCTGACGCTCACGCCGATCGAGGTGAGCGCGGCGACGGTAACGAGCGCGATGAGCAGCAGGACGAGCGCGTACTCGACGAGCGCCTGCCCCTCCTCGCCCCGAGCGGCGATCCTGATTCCCGAAGTCAGCACCTTGCATCACTCCTTGCTTGCGCGGGAGATCCCCAGCGCCGCCCCTGCGACCCTCAGTCCTCTGGTGCGGTCGGACGGCGGCGACTGGAGATCCCTCGCGGCGACATCCCTCTCCTAGAGGGCGCCGGCGATCTGGTTGAGGATGTTGTTGACGTTGCCGCCAAGCAGCGTCAGCGCACCGATGCAGACCACGGCGATGAGGCTGAGGATCAGCGCGTACTCGACCAGCGCCTGCCCCTCCTCACGGCTCCGAAGATGGCTGATGAACTCCATCATGTTCAGAATCACCTCCTCCCCTTCCGGTTCTCCTAGCCCAGACAAGTAACTGCTGGCTCTCCGCTCGGAACCGATGGAAAGGTGGGTTCGAACCCACCCTTCTGGTGGTGAGGGCGCCGCGACCGTCCGGTACTAGTTGGCGTGCATGGCACGCCGCCCCGCCCAGCCGCGCGGATTGCAAGACCGCCCTCCGGCCGCGGTACACCGGCTCCATCCCATGCGCCTACTGCTCGTCTCCGACGACCGGAGCTTCTCCGGGATCACGTCGCTGCTGCTCGAGCGGGACGGGTTCGCCGTCAGAACGACGGGCCACGGAGCACCGACCAGGGTCGCGGAGCTCGCGCGCGCCCACCGGGCGGACGTCGTGCTCGTCGACGAGGCGCCCTCCCGGCCACGCGCGGCGCGCACGGTGGCGGCGCTCGACGCCCTCTACCCGCGCGGGCGGCCGCTCGTCCTCTGCACGGACGGCGGCGCGCCGTCCGTCGCGGCTCCGCGACGGGTCGGCAGGTCGAGCACCATCGCGGAGCTGAGAGCCGCTGTCGAACGCTGCTACGCGAGCGAAGGTTCCCGTGCCACCCGTTGAGTCGCCCGCGCTCCCGGCGAGCGACCGAGGCCTTCGCGGCATCGTCGTGACCGCCGTCGCGGCGGGTGTGGCGATGGCCCTCCTGCTTCGCTACGGCGCGACGGGCCGGGGGCTCGTCGCCGCGTCGCTCGCGGCGCTGCTGGTGCTGCTGTCGGCGATCGACCTGGAGCGCCGGATCCTGCCGAACGCCCTCGTCCTGCCGGCGATCGGGGTCGCGGTGCCCGCCCAGCTCCTGGTCGACCCGGGGCGATGGCTCGAGTGGACGCTCGGGGCGTTCGGCGCAGCGCTCGTCCTTCTTCTCCCGCTCGCCGCCGGCCGGGCCGGCGTGGGCATGGGTGACGTGAAGCTGGCCTTCCTCCTCGGGCTAGTGCTCGGGGAAGGTGTCCTCCTCGCGATCATCGTCGCGTCGCTCGCCGTCCTCCCGGTCGCCCTGGCGCTCCTCGCGCGCCACGGCGGCGCCGGAATGCGCATGGGCGTCCCCTTCGGCCCCTTCCTCGCGCTCGGAGCCGTCGTCGCGCTGCTTGCCGGCTAGGAGGGA
>JBOHAK010000426.1:0-2889 GCA_050697795.1 Gaiellaceae bacterium | reverse complement strand
TTCGGCGCGGCCGCGGCGCTCGTCCACCCCGCCGGCGAGCGGCTCGCCGACCCGGCTGGGCTGCTCGCCGAGCTGCTCGAGCGCGTCGAGCCGACGGCGCGCCGGCTGGGAGGCGACGCGCTCCTCGGGCCGCTCGAGGGCCTCGACCAGGCGGGCGACCAGCTCGCGCTCGGACGGAGCGAAGGTCTCCTCTCCCTGTGCGGACGCCTGGTCGAGCTCACGTACGATGGGCTGTAGCGATGGCCGTCGTGTCAGAGACGATGCAGGTGAGCGGGATTCGCTGCGAGCGCTGCGTGCTGCGGCTCGGCGGAGCGCTCGGGAAGCTCGACGGCATCGAGTCGGCGAACGCGAACCTCATGGGGCAGGTCGCGCTGGCCTGGGACGACGAGCGCGTGGAGCGCGAGGAGATCCTCGCCGCGCTCGGCCGGGCGGGTTTCCGCGCGGTCGCCGCGTTCTGAACCGGGCAGTCCCGGAATACCGGCCGGAAGCAGGGCGTTTGCTTGTTAGTGTCCGGCGCATGGCAGAGCCCGAGACCGAAGCGCGCCGGCTGGCGTCCGACGCGCGCGACCGCGTCCGTTTCGAGGAGGAGGTGCTGGATCTGTCCGACCAGGTCTATCGCGTAGCGCGCCGCCTCGTCCCGTCCCGTGAGGAGGCGGAGGACCTCGTCCAGGAGACGTACGCCCGCGCCTTTCGGAGCTGGCGTTCCTATACCCCGGGAACGAACCTCCGCGCGTGGCTCATGCGCATCCTGACGAACCTCAACATCGACCGGGGCCGGCGCGAGCAGCGGACTCCCGACATCCGGCCGATGGAGGAGGGCGACTACTTCCTCTACAACAGGCTCGAGGAGACAAGCGGGACGGACGACGAGGAGCGCATCGCCGAGCGCCTCTCCCAGGATTCGATCGTCCACGCGCTCTCGAACGTGCCGCACGACTTCCGCGACGCGATCGTGCTCGTCGACATCGGCGACTTCTCCTACCAGGAGGCGGCGCAGATCCTCGACGTCCCGATCGGCACCGTCATGTCACGTTTGCATCGAGGACGTAGGATTCTGAAGAGGGAGCTCGCCGAGACGGCGGTCGGGGAGGAGTCGTGACGGGTTTCGACGCGATCTGCGAGAAGTGCGAGGAGCTCCTGCAGCCGTACCTCGACCGCGAGCTGGACGACTCCGAGCGAGGCGAGGCGGAGTCGCACCTCGAGGGCTGCGGGTACTGCCAGAAGCGCTACCACTTCGAGGCGAGCCTGCGCCGCATCGTCCGGAGCGCCTGCTCGGAGGAGATGTCGCCGGAGCTGAAGGCGAAGCTCGCCTCGCTCCGTACGCCGCTCGCCTAGCTCTTCCGCCCCACGATGACGACGAGGCGGTTCGGGTCGTCGCCGCCGGGGAGGGCGGTCGTCCCGACGCCGATCTCACCCGCCAGCCGTTCCGCGATCGCCTCGGCATCGGGCGGGTAGTAGACGCGCGTGTCGACGTAGTTCCGCTGCGTCGCGTTCCGGACGTCGCCGATGCGGTAGGCGAGGCCCGCGATCTCGTTGGCGATCCCCGCGGCCGCATTCCCGTGGGTGGTGCCGTTGTAGACGTCCACCTGGATCTCCCACCGCTCGGGCAGCGGCGCGGCGGCCGGTTGCGCGGCGCGAGCGGGTGGGGCAGGGGACTCGGCCGGGAGGAACTGCGGCCGCAGGACGAAGATCATGAGCGCCGCGAGCGCGACGACGAAGCCGAGGACGATCGCCCAGCGCCGCAGCGACCAGCGCTCCACGACCGACTCGACCGGCAGGCCCGCGAGCTCGCGCGCCTCGCGCTCCGTGATCCCGAGCGCCGAGGCGTAGACGACGGCCGTCGCGATCGCGTCGGCCGTCGAGGGGAAAAGGTAGGTGCGGGACTCCTCGAGGCTCTTCACCGCGTTCACGTCGAGGCTCGCCCGGGCTGCCGCCTGCTCGAGCGACAGCCGTCGCCGCAGGCGGGCGGCGACGAGCGGGGAATGTGCGTGAGCCTCCATGCGGCGGATCAGAGTTCGGCGACGGGCGCTTCCGCCCTGCCTCTTCCATCGGCAGCGTCGCGTCGCGCTTGAGGGCGGTCACTGCTCCTCGCAGGGGCCCTGGCCGCCCTCGGCCGAGAGCGCGAACGTCCGCCGGCCGAAGTGCCCTGGCGCCATGCCGTACGTGAGGAGCTGGACGCAGTCCTCGCCTCGCGAGAAGTCGACGCGGAAGGCCGAGGCGTCCGTGGGCGCCCGCTCCTCGTTGCCGACGGTCACGGTGGTCGTCCGCGCTCGCCATTCCGGCGTGAGGCGGGAGACGTAGAACTCGAGGACGTCGGCCTGTGTCGCCGCGGCGGGAGGCGCGAAGAGGACGCTCGTCACGACCTCGTCGGGGACGGGGAGCGTGCCGTCGGCCTCCGTCTGGGTGAGGCGGTCGACCTCGACGGAGCCCGGAAAGCGCGGGAGCGACGCGAGCACCTCCTCGTTCGCGTCGATGCGCCCGGCGTCGAGCTGCGTCCAGGCGGCGTAGGCGATCCCGGCGCCGAGCGCGAGCAGGACGAAGGCGGGGATGAGCACGGCTGGGCGGAGCAGCCGGCGCCTCACGGGAGATCGGCCCTCGTGTCCACGTCGCCCGGCGCGCCCAGGTCGTCGCAGGGAACGAGCGCCGGCTCGCGCGCGCGGAAGCCCTCGTCGGGCACGGAATCCCACAGCTCGCGCGCGACGAGAAGCGGGTGGCCCCGCGCGCCGCCGTAGGAGGCGGCCACCAGCGGTCCGGCGCCTGCGCGCCACGCTGCGACGACCCGGCTCACCGCCTCGGGCGCCAGGTCCGGCCCGTCGGCGAGCACGGCGACGGCGGCCTCGGTGCCCGCGTCGAGAGCGGCGAGCCCGCAGCGGAGCGACGCGCCCGGCC
>JBOHAK010000425.1:0-2236 GCA_050697795.1 Gaiellaceae bacterium | reverse complement strand
CCGCCATGTGGGCGGCCGCGACGTTCGCCGTCCTCGCGGTCGTCGTGGATACCGGGCGCCTCCTCCCGGACGACCCGAGCGGGGCCGCCGAGCAGGTCGCGCTGCGGATCCTCGTGGCGCTGCTCGTCCTCTTCCCCTACCTGCTCTACCGCTTCTCGAGCAGCTTCGAGCCGGCCTCGCACCGGCTGGAGCAGCTCGTCGCGCTGCTGACGCTCACGGTCCTCGTGTGGACCTTCGCGCTCCCGGACTTTCCGTCCGAGGGGGAGCCGCGCTCGACCGGCTTCCAGGTGTACCTCGCGGCGTTCGTCTTCCACTGGACCGTCCTGACCATCGTCGTCGCCACACGCCTCTGGCGCGCGGGCCGCGGCCAGCCCAGCGTCGCCCGCAAGCGGATGCGCTTTCTGGCGACGGCGGCCGTCCTCATCACGCTCGCGCTCTTGCTCTCGGTGCCCGACACGGCAGACGACTCGGCCGCCGCGCTCGCCGCCGAGCTGCTCGTCACGGTGGCGGCGCTCGCCTTCCTCGTGGGCCTCACCCCGCCGACGCTGGTCCGGATCGCCTGGCGCCGGCCGGAGCAGAGCCGGTTGGCCGACGCGGTCTCCGAGCTGATGTCCGCCACCACCGAGCACGAGGTCGCCGATCGCGTGCTTCCCGCCATGACCGCCATCTTCGGGGCGCGGGCGGTGGCGCTCGTGGACGAGTCGGGCGGGCTCGTCGACGCGCACGGTGCCCACCCGGAGGCCTTCGCGGCCGCGAGCGAGCGGGGCGAGGCCATGCAGGTGGAGCTGCCCGGTGGAAGCCTCCGAGTGTGGACGACGCCCTACGCGCCCTTCTTCGGCGACGAGGAGCTGCGGCTGCTCCGGTCGCTCGGCGCCCTGACGGGGCTCGCGCTCGACCGCGCGCGGCTCTTCGCCCGGGAGCGGAAGGCGCGCGAGGCGCTGATCCGCGCGGACGAGCTCAAGACTCAGTTCGTCGCGCTCGCCGCGCACGAGCTGCGCGCGCCCGTGACGAGCATCCGCGGCTTCGCCGAGACGATCCAGCAGCGCCGCCACGAGCTCTCCGAAGAGCAGGTCGAGAAGCTCCAGGAGACGCTCTACGCCCAGATCCGACGGACATCCGATCTGGTCGAGCAGCTCCTCGACCTCACGCGCCTGGACGCGGAGGTGATCGCCGTTCAGCCGAAGCCGGTCGAGGTGAGGTCGCGCCTCGAAGAGGTCGTGCGCACCGCGGCGGGCGGACGCGCGCCGGATGTCGTCATCGAGGCCGACGAGAGCCTGCGCGCCGTCGTCGACCCCACCGTCCTCGAGCGGATCGTCTCCAACCTCGTCGTGAACGCGCTCCGCTACGGCGACGCGCCGGTCACGGTCAGCGCCGTCCAGAGCGACCGGCACTTCCGGGTGGTCGTCGAGGACTCGGGCCCCGGGGTGGCCCCCGAGTTCGTGCCGCGCCTGTTCGAGCGCTTCACGCGGAACCCGGAGCTGCATCGCGAGAAGGGCGGCAGCGGCCTCGGCCTCGCGATCGCGCGCTCGTATGCCCATGCCCACGGCGGGCAGCTTCTCTACGAGCCGGCGCAGCCGCACGGCGCACGGTTCGAGCTGGTCGTTCCCACCGAGCGGGGCCCCGCAACGTGACCGAGGTCCGCAGGCGGCGGCTCGCCGAGAACCAGGCGCTCTTCCGTGAGATCAACGAGCGCATCGGGGCCAGCGCGGAGGCGCAGGGCGCCGACTCCCATGCGTACGAGTTCGTCTGCGAGTGCTCGAGCCTGGAGTGCTTCGAGCGCTTCGAGCTGACCCTCCACGAATACGGCCGCGTCCGGGAGCGGGCCCGGCGTTTCGTCGTCCTCAGCGGACACGAGCAGCCGGAGGTCGAGGACGTGGTCGAGCGCCGCGGCGCGGTCACCGTCGTCGAGAAGCATTGACGCAGCGCCCGTGGGGGCGTAGAAAGACCTTCAGTCTCCCCCGAGGAGGTGCTCCGGATGACCGAGACGCTCGACCCTGTCGCCGCTGTCGGCTCCGAGGCGCGCGAGCGGATCCTCGACAGCGCCTACGAGCTCTTCTCGCGCCGGGGGATCCGCGACGTGGGCATCGACGAGATCGTCGAGCACTCCGGCGTCGCGAAGGCGACGCTCCACCGCCACTTCCGCTCGAAGGACGAGCTCGTCCTGGCGTTCCTCGTACGCCGCGAGGAGCTCTGGACCCGCGAGTGGCTGGAGGCCGAGGCGAGACGGCGCGGCGAG
>JBOHAK010000424.1:0-6289 GCA_050697795.1 Gaiellaceae bacterium | reverse complement strand
CCGGTGCGCTGCGCGCGGGCGCCTCGGCAGGCGGGGCGGGCGGCGCCGCGACGACCGTCTCGACGGGCCAGCGCGTCGCCTCGGATTTCGACCGCGTCGGGCGCAACGACCCGTGCCCCTGCGGCTCGGGCAAGAAGTTCAAGAAGTGCCACGGCGCCTAGCCTGATCCCGCGGCCCGTCCCGCTACCATCCCGTGGCGATGGCCGAACGGATTGCCCTGGAGCGAGAGCTCGCCGAGATCGGGACCCAGCTCGCATGGGTCCGTGATTACCTTTGACCCGGAGAGGCTGAAGACGCGCCTGGCCGAGCTCGAGGAGGCGATGGGGGCTCCCGGCTTCTGGGACGACCAGAAGGCCGCCGCCCGGATCTCCTCCGAGCATGCGCGTCTTGCGCGCCGGCTCGAGCGCTACGGGCAGCTCCGCGGCGACGCGGCCGACCTGGGCGAGCTCGTCGCGCTCGCCTCGGACGACGGGGAGCTCGACGAGGTCGAGGAGAGCGTCCTCGCGCTCCGCCGCGAGCTCGACCGCCTCCAGGAGGACTCGCTCTTCACGGGCGAGTACGACGCCGGCGATGCGGTCGTCTCCATCCATGCCGGCACGGGCGGCACGGACGCGCAGGACTGGACCGAGATCCTCCTCCGCATGTACCTCCGCTGGGCGGGCGAGCGCGGCTTCCGCACCGAGCTCCTCGAGGTCTCGCCCGGCGAGGAGGCGGGGCTCAAGTCGGCGACCTTCACGGTGGAGGGCGAGAACGCCTACGGGACGCTGAAGGCCGAGCGCGGTGTACACCGTCTCGTGCGCCTGTCGCCCTTCGACCAGGCACACCGTCGCCACACCTCGTTCGCGCAGGTGGTCGTGAGCCCGCTCGTGTCCGACGACGTGGACGTCGAGCTCGACGAGTCCGACCTCCGCATCGACACGTACCGCGCGAGCGGGGCCGGCGGCCAGCACGTGAACAAGACGGACTCGGCGGTCCGCATCACGCACCTGCCGACCGGCATCGTCGTCCAGTGCCAGAACGAGCGCTCGCAGCTCTCCAACCGCCAGACGGCGATGCGGATCCTGCGCAGCCGCCTCGCCGAGCACGAGCTCGAGCGGCGCGAGGCCGAGCTGGCGCGGGAGCGGGGCGAGGTGCTGGACACGGGCTTCGGGAGCCAGATCCGCAGCTACGTGCTCCATCCCTACCAGCTCGTGAAGGATCATCGCACCGACGTCGAAGAAGGGAACGCCCAAGCCGTGCTCGACGGACGCCTCGACGACTTCATCCGCGCCTACCTGCTCGCCCGCGCCACGGCCGCGGCGGAGTAGAGGGTGCCCGCCCGCCATGCCTTCCGCTAAACTCGAACGCTTGCGAACCCTCGACCGGCGCGCCCTCGGGACGGGCGTCTACCCCTGACAGCGGTGCAGGAAGCCGACCTCACAGAGAGACGTGAACAGCCAGGAGCGACCGCGGCCGTGCTGAACGGCGCGGACGGCGACGGCATGCCCGCGACCGGCACGGGCGTGGAGCCGGTCGGGGAAGCGCAAGTCCCCGGCGGCTCGCCGATGATCGTGTTCGAGGCCGTGACCAAGGTCTACGACCCGAACGTCGTCGCCCTCCGCGAGGCGAGCTTCGTGATCGAGAAGGGCGAGTTCGTCTTCCTCGTCGGCCCGTCGGGCTCCGGCAAGTCCACGATCATGCGCCTGCTCCTCAAGGAGCTCGACCCGACGCGCGGGCGCATCCTGGTGGGCGGGCGCGAGCTCGCGCGCCTCAAGGGCTCCAAGGTGCCGATGCTGCGCCGCAACCTCGGCTGTGTCTTCCAGGACTTCAAGCTCCTCACCGACCGGACGGCCTACGAGAACGTCGCCTACGCGCTGAAGGTGCAGGGCGAGTCGAAGCGCGAGATCCGGTCGAAGGTGCCCGAGATCCTCGCCCTCGTCGGGCTGGGCGCGAAGATGAACAACCATCCGCACGAGCTCTCGGGCGGCGAGCAGCAGCGCGTCTCGATCGCGCGCGCGTTCGTCAACCACCCGCCGCTCCTCATCTGCGACGAGCCGACGGGGAACCTCGACCCCGACACGTCGGTCGGGATCATGCAGCTCCTCTACCGGATCAACCGCACGGGCACGACGGTCGTGATGGCCACGCACGACCGCGAGATGGTGGACAAGATGCGGAAGCGCGTGATCGCCCTCGAGGAGGGCACCGTAATCCGCGACGAGCGCCGCGGCGGCTACGGCTAGATGGCGGCCTGATGCGCGCGCGGCTCTTCATCTCCGAGGCGTTCCGCTCCCTCGCCGCCAACCTCTCCACGTCCGTGGCGGCGATCATGACCGTCCTGATCGGCATGTTCCTGCTCGGGCTCTTCATCGCCCTGGGCAGCTGGGTCATCTCGTGGACGAACCACGTCAAGAAGGACCTCGTCGTCAACGTGTACTTCTGCACGGATCTCACGTGCGGCGAGGAGGCGGGGCCCAAGCAGATCAACGCGGTCCGGGCCGATCTCGACGCCAATCCGGACGTGAAGGAGTTCTCCTTCATCTCGAGCGAGCAGGCGCTCGACGAGATGAGGAAGCGGTATCCCGAGATCACCGAGAACCTGGCGCGGAACCCGCTGCCGCCCGCATTCGAGGTGATCCCGGTGGACGCCGACCGGGTGCAGGAGGTGGCGCAGGGGCTCGACCCGGCCCCGGCCGGCGTGGAGAAGGTGACCTACGGCGAGAAGAAGGCCGAGCGCGTGCTCCAGGTGGCGACCATCATCGGGGCCATCTTCCTGGTCGGGAGCTTGATCCTCCTGATCGCCTCCACGATCCTGATCGCGAACACGATCCGCCTCTCCATCTTCTCGCGCCGCCGTGAGATCGAGGTGATGAAGCTCGTCGGCGCGACGAACTGGTTCGTGCGCGCCCCCTTCATGCTGGAGGGCATCGTCTGCGGCCTGGCGGGCTCGATCGTCGCGGTCGTGCTCCTCCTCCTGGCGAAGGAGCTGGCCCTGCCGGGCATCATGGGCCGGATCGAGAGCCCGGACGACATCCAGGCCTGGAGCTTCCCGGTCGTCGCGGTCATCCTCGTCTGCGTGAGCCTGCTCGTCGGAGCCGCCGGCTCCGGAATCACCATGCGGCGCTTCCTGCGGATCTGACGCCGGTGCGGACGGGAGGCCCCGCAGTGGACTCGGCGGGCGGCTCATGAGACGCAGGGCCGGCCCGCTCATCGCCGCCGTCCTCGTCGTCGGCGCGTTCTTCCTCGGCTTCCTCATCACGCAGGCGGACTCGGGAGCGCCCTCCGCGGTCGCACCCCTGCGCGCCGACCAGCCGGTCAGCGTCGTGGATGAGGTCCGGGCGGAGCTGACGTCCGCCTACTACCGCTGGATCGAGCCCGACGTGCTGCGCCTCGAGACGGTGGACGAGATCGTTGCCGGGCTCGAGGATCCCCACACCGACTACCTCACGCCGGCCGAGTACGAGAGCATCCAGGACACGACCGAGGGCACGTACTCCGGTATCGGCCTCACGGTCGGGCCGGTGCGGCGCGGCCTGCTGGTGACCTCGGCGCTCAGGGGCCCGGCCCGCGAGGCCGGGATCCGCAAGGGAGACGTCATCGTGAGCATCGACGGGGAACGAGCCGGGACGCTTCCCTTCGACCGCTCCCTGGCCCTCATCAAGGGCGAGACCGGGACGCTCGTCCGCCTCACTGTGCGCCGTCCGAGCCGCGGCAGGATGGAGTTCACCGTCATGCGCCAGGACATCGACGTTCCGCCGATCAGCGCGCGCATGCTGAAGGCGGGCAAGACGAAGGTCGCCTATGTGCGCGTGTTCGGATTCCCGGACGGTGCCGCAGAGCGCATCCAGCGGGCGACGACGAGGCTTGTCGAGGAGGGTGCGCGCGGGGCCATCGTGGACCTCAGGGACAACCCGGGCGGACTCTTCACCCAGGCCGTCTCCTCCGCGTCCATCTATCTCGAGGACGGCATCGTCTGCCGCACGGACGGCGTCCACGAGGACGCGCGGACGTACAAGGTCACGGGGAACGCGACGCACCCCGAGCTTCCCCTCGTCGCGCTGGTGAACGGGGGCAGCGCGAGCGCCGCCGAGATCCTGGCCGGAGCGCTGTACGACTACGACCGCGCGACGCTCGTCGGAGAGCGCACCTACGGGAAGGCCTCGGTGCAGACCATCGCGCCGCTCCGAAACGGCGGTGCCCTCAAGCTCACGACGGCGAAGTACGTCACCCCGGCCGGCGCCGACATCACCGGTCGCGGGATCCACCCGGGCATCCTGGCCGTGGACGATCCGCTCACGGAGCCCGACGAGGCGCTGCTCATCGCCCGGCGCACGCTCGCCGACGTCCTGGCGGCCCCTGGCTAGCGCCCCGGTAGCCGTCGTCGAGCTGGCCCGCAGGGGCAAGCTCCTCGTCGGCGAGCCGTACTTCGAGGGCGGCGTCCCGATCGTCGTCGACCGCAAGGGCGCGGGTGACGCCTCGGTCGGCGACCTCGCCGTGGTCCGGCCCGGCCGCGGGCGCGCGCGCCTCGAGCGCGTCCTCGGACCGGCGAGCCACGTCGAGACGGTCCTCGAGGGCCTGCTCTGGCACGAGGGCGTCCGCCGGCCGCATCCTCCGCTGTCCCCGCTCCCGCCCGAGGACGAGCCGGATCGCGTCGACCTGCGCGGGCTCTTCGCCTTCACGATCGACCCGGACGAGGCGAAGGACTTCGACGACGCGCTCAGCCTCCGCCGCGAGGACGACGGCGTTCGCGCGTGGGTGCACATCGCCGACGTCTCCTCCCACGTGCCGGCGGGCGCTCCGCTCGACGGCGACGCCGCCGAGCGTGGCCTCTCCGTCTACGTCCCGGGGCGCGTGGAGCCGATGCTGCCCGAGGAGCTCTCGGCGCGGCTCTGCAGCCTGCGGCCGTACGAGGAGCGGCGCTGTGTCACGGTCGAGATCCCGTTCGGCCCCGATGCCGTCCCCGGCGAGCCGACGTTCTACCGCAGCCTGATCAGGAGCCGCGAGCGGCTCACGTACGGCCAGGCGCAGGCCATCCTCGCCGGCCGTCAGCGCGCCGAGGAGGAGCTCGGAGCATCCCTGCAGCTCGCCCGGGGCCTGACGGAGGCGCTCCGTCGCCGCCGCTACGAGCGCGGGGCGCTGCGCATCGAGACCGGCGAGGTCGCCTTCGCCTTCGACGGTCAGGGCGGCGTCGAGCGCGCCTGGATCGAGCGCGAGCCGCTCGCGCACATGCTCGTCGAAGAGCTCATGATCGCCGCGAACGAGGCCGTAGGAGCCCTCCTCGCCGGACGCGGGCGCGAGGCGCTCTACCGCGTGCACGAGCGCCCGGAGCCGCAGTCCGTCGAGCTGCTCCTCGCCAAGCTCACGGCGCTGGAGATCCCGACCCCGCCGTTGCCCGAGCCCCTCACGCCGTCCGAGGCCGCGCGCCTCGCCGCACGGGCGAGCGCCGCGGTCACGGGCTATGCCGAACAGTCGGGCCGCGGGGGCGAGGCCTTTCCCGCGCTCGTGCTCAGGGCGCTCAAGCAGGCGCACTACGACCCTCGCAACCTCGGCCACTCGGGCCTCGCGAGCACGGCCTACTGCCACTTCACCTCGCCGATCCGCCGTTACCCGGACCTCGTCTGCCACCGGGCGCTCTTGCGGGAGCTCGGCGTCCTCGACGTGGAGCTCCCGGACGATCTTCCCGAGCTCGCCGAGTGGACGTCGGTGCGCGAGCGCGACGCGGCGCAGCTCGAGTATCGGGCCGACGAGCTCTGCCTCGCCTGGCTCCTCGAGCGCCGCCTGTTCGAGACGGGCTGGGACGCAGTCTTCGAGGGGGAGATCATCGGCGTGATCGCCTCGGGGATCTTCGTCCGCTTCGACGGCGTCTTCGAGGGCTACGTGCCCGTGCGGCGGATGCCCGGCGACTACTTCGAGCTCAATCCGCTGGCCACTGCCCTCGTCGGGCGCCGCTCCGGCGCCGTCTACCGGCTCGGCGACCCCGTCCGGGTCCGCGTCGAGGACGTGCGCCGCTGGGAGGGCAAGGTCGAGCTCGCCCTTCCGTAGCCGCCGAAATTTATTTGCCGCTCTTTGCGAGGAAACGCGCGAACCGCCCTTGCACGGACTTGCCTGTCCCTTTAGGTTGCCGCTTGCGCCGAGCACGGAGCGCGAGTAGGTCGAAGCCTCACCGGGCGGCACTACGCGGAAGCGGAAGGTCAGCCGGAGAGGTGGACGAAAGCGCAACCGGCTCGGCGAATTTTTTTGGTCCAATGCAGGCGATGGCCGCAGGGACCAAGCTCATCGCCGAGAACCGACGCGCCCGCCACGAGTACCA
>JBOHAK010000423.1:0-5665 GCA_050697795.1 Gaiellaceae bacterium | reverse complement strand
TGCTCCAGCCCCTCGTCGACCCCGAGATCGTCCAGACGCTCGCCGGGCGCGGCGTCACCGCCTTCTCGATGGACGTCATCCCGCGCGTCACGCGCGCGCAGCCGATGGACGCGCTCTCGTCGCAGAGCACGATCTCCGGCTACAAGGCGGCCATCCTCGCCGCCGAGCACCTCGGCAAGTTCTTCCCCATGCTCACGACAGCGGCCGGAACGATCCCGCCCGCGAAGGTGCTGGTGCTGGGCGCCGGGGTCGCCGGCCTGCAGGCCATCGCGACCGCACGGCGCCTCGGAGCCGTCGTCTCGGCCTTCGACGTGCGACCGGTCGTCAAGGAGCAGGTCGAGAGCCTCGGGGCCTCGTTCCTCGAGCTGGACGTCGAGGGCGCGGAGGGCGTGGGCGGCTACGCCGTCGCGCTCGCCGAGGACCAGCACGCTCGCGAGCAGGAGCTGATCGCCCGCCACGCGGCCGAGTCGGACGCCGTCATCACCACCGCGCTCATCCCCGGTCGCCCGGCTCCGGAGCTGATCACCGAGGAGGCAGTGCGCGGCATGCGACCCGGCTCCGTGATCGTCGACCTCGCCGCGGAGGCCGGCGGCAACTGTGCCGCCACGAAGCCGGGCGAGACGATCGTGACCGGCGGTGTGACCGTGGTCGGCCTCACGAACCTGCCGGCGACCATGCCCGTGCACGCGAGCCAGATGTACTCGCGCAACGTCCACGCCTTCCTCGGGCTCCTAATCAAGGGCGGCGAGCTGGTGCTCGACTTCGAGGACGAGATCGTGCGCGACACGTGCGTCGCCCACGGTGGCCGCGCCACCCGGGAGGAGAGCGCGTGAGCCAGACCCTCCTCGCCAGCATCACCGTCTTCGTGCTCGCGGTCTTCCTGGGCTTCGAGCTCATCTCGCGCGTGCCGACGCTCCTGCACACTCCGCTCATGTCGGGGACGAACGCGATCCACGGCATCATCCTCGTCGGCGCGATGCTGATCGCGGGCTCGGCCGACTCCGACCTCGAGAAGGCGCTGGCGTTCGTCGCGGTCGTCTTCGGGACGATCAACGTGGTCGGCGGCTTCCTCGTCACCGACCGCATGCTGGAGATGTTCAAGCGCAAGCCGGCGGAGCGCGACGAGTGACGCTCGCGATCTCCCAGACGAACATCAACTTCGCCTACCTCGTGGCGAGTGTCTGCCTGATCATCGGGATCAAGCGCCTCTCCTCGCCGGCGACCGCGCGCTCGGGAA
Organism: Gaiellaceae bacterium; assembly: GCA_050697795.1. Classification (GTDB taxonomy): domain Bacteria; phylum Actinomycetota; class Thermoleophilia; order Gaiellales; family Gaiellaceae; genus JAIBJN01. Next base: position 4,428 of record JBOHAK010000423.1, on the reverse strand, counting down.
ACGTCATCGCGGCCGTCGGGATGGGGATCGCGATCGCCTTCACCTTCCTCGACCCGGACATCGACACCTACTGGATCATCCTCGCGGGAATGGCCGTCGGGACTGTGATCGGGGTCGCCTCGGCGCGCATGGTGAAGATGACCGCCATCCCGCAGATGGTGGCGCTCTTCAACGGTGTCGGCGGGGGCGCTGCGGCGCTGATCGCGGCGGCCGAGTTCCACCGCCTCACGCCGGAGTCGGGCCACGTCCTCCCGGAGTGGATGGGCGCGATGCTCTTCTCGGCGCTGATCGGCTCGACCAGCTTCTCGGGCAGCCTCGTGGCGTTCGCAAAGCTCCAGGAGCTGTTGCCGGGCAGCCCGATCGTTTTCCGCGGCCAGCAGCTCGTGAACGGGCTCCTCTTCGCAGGGCTGCTCGGGGCAGGCGTCGCGGCCGGCGCGACCGAGGCCGGCATCTGGGCCGTCGTGCTCCTGCTCGGCGCCCTCCTCTTCGGCGTCCTGCTCGTCCTCCCGATCGGCGGCGCGGACATGCCCGTCGTGATCTCGCTCCTGAACGCCTTCACGGGCCTGGCCGCCGCCTCGGCCGGCTTCGTGCTCGAGAACACGGCGCTCATCATCGGCGGGACGCTCGTCGGTGCCTCGGGGACGCTGCTCACGGTCCTCATGGGGCGCGCCATGAACCGCTCCCTCGCCAACGTGCTCTTCGGCGCGTTCGGCGCGCCGGCCGCCGTCGGGCCCGCCGAGGCGGCGTCCGCCGACGGCAAGAGCTACCGGGAGGTCGACGCCGAGGACTGCGCCGTCATGCTCGCCTACGCGAGCCGCGTCGTCATCGTCCCCGGCTACGGCCTCGCCGTGGCGCAGGCGCAGCACAACGTGCGCGAGCTCGCCGACCTGCTCGAGCGCCGCGGCGTGGACGTGAAGTACGGAATCCACCCGGTGGCGGGCCGCATGCCCGGGCACATGAACGTCCTCCTCGCCGAGGCGAACGTGCCCTACCCGCAGCTGCGCGACATGGAGGACATCAACCCGGAGCTGCCTCGCACGGACGTCGCGCTCGTGATCGGCGCCAACGACGTCACGAACCCGGCGGCGCGCGACAACCCCGAGAGCCCGCTGTACGGCATGCCGATCCTGAACGTCGACCAGGCCGCCAACGTCGTCGTCCTCAAGCGCAGCATGAGCCCCGGCTTCGCGGGGATCGACAACGACCTCTTCTACCGGCCGAACACGGCCATGCTCTTCGGCGACGCGAAGACCTCCGTGGAGCGCCTCGTCGCGGCCGTAAAGGCCGCCTAGTACGCGCGCACGACGTCCCCGACCGCCACGCGCCCCGGAGTCACCACGGAGGCCAGCATCCCGCGGCGGCCATCGAGCTCGGTCTGGAGGCCCGGGCGGATCTCCTCCATCAGGTGGCAGGGGTCGCAGACCATGGCGATCTCGAACTCGGCGTCGCCGACGGCGACCCGCTGCCCGAGCGCCCAGCGCATGACGTCGGCGCCGCGGACGGTGAAGTTCTCGCGGATCACGCCGGGCTCCACGCCGACGGCATCGAGGTCCTCGGCGGCGACGAAGAGGACGGAGCGCTTGCCGGCCCGCCGGTGGGCGCAGCCGTCGACTCCGTCCTCCACGACCTCGGCCGCCTCGAGCGACTCCATCGGCACCCGCCGGGCGGGCGCGCGCCAGATGCCCACGAGCTCGGCCACGGGGCCGAGTCTACCGAGGCCTACGGGTCGCGCTTGTCGAGCGTGACCGCGCGGAGCGCGTTCACGACGCCGTGGCCGAAGAAGCTCGTCTCATCCTTCTGCGTGACGCAGCGGGCATCGCCGGCCGGGCAGGGCAGAGGATCGGCCGTCAGCCCGAGGATGACCCGGACCCGGCGGGGCTCCATGTGCCCCTGCTTCCAGCCGCGCTCCTTGCCGAACCGGCTGACGACGAGCGCCGCCACGCCGCTCACCTGCGCGGTCGCCTGGGACGTCCCGGCGAAGAAGCGGTAGAACGCGGCGTCCGGGCCGGTGCACGGGTCGCACATGAGGCGCGGCACCTGCATGGCGGCGGGCCAGGCGCTGAGGATCAGGCCCGCCGGCGGCACGCCCTGCATGAAGTCGCCGCCCGGCGCCGTGACCGTGATCTCGCCGAGCCCGTAGTTCGAGGGCGGGCCGGCGGCGAGCGCGTCCAGCATCCCGATGGAGGAGACCGTGATCACTCCCGGCGCCTGGCTCGGGAGCCGCATGCAGCCGCTCGCGCGAAGGGCGGCCAGGTCGAGGCCGTCGTTGCCGGCCGAGGCCACGATGGAGACGTCGTTTCTCTGCGCGTAGTCGATCGCGCGCTTCACGGCCTTGATGATCGTGCGCTGCGCATCGTCCGCCTTGCAGAAGGACGTCGTCCCGCCGCTCGGCGCGCTGTCCATCGAGAAGCTCGAGTTGGCGACGTCCACGTCGTTCCGACCCGCCCACACGAAGGAGCAGATGACGGCGTCCGGCAGGAAGATGTCGCTCGCGCCGACGCGCACGCTCGCCTTGATGACGGCGAGCTTGACGTTCGGCGCGATGCCGACGATTCCGCGGCCGTTCGCCTCGGCGGCGATGACGCCCGCGACGTTCGTCCCGTGGCCCGAGTCGTCGTTCCACGCGGCGGGATCCTGATTCGGAGCGCCGCTCGCGCAGGAGACGCTGCGTGAGGCGTCGAGGTTGCCGTCGAGGTCGGGATGGGAGGCGTCCACGCCGGTGTCGATGACGCCGACCGTGACCTCCGGGCTCCCGCCCGTGATCGCGTGGGCCTCCGGCGACTTGATCCGCTTCGCCCACCACTGGAGCGGCGAGAACGTGTCCGCGTCGACGACCGGCTCGTTCGGCAGCTGCGGGCCGCCGCCCCAGCCGTCGCCGGCCGGGCTCCCGCTCAGGCCGCCGGTAGCCGCGACGCCCTCGACCGACCGCAACCGGTCGAGCGCTGCGGCGAAGCCGGGGCTGGACGACTCGGCGACGGCGACGCCGATCTCGGGGTACGCGGCGACGAGCGAGCCCCCCGCCCGCTGCACGTCTGCCTGCGCCGAGCCGGGAGCCGCATCCCGGTCGTGCTTGTACAGCACGACGTAGCGCTCCGCAGCGGCCGTCCCCGCCAGTGCGAGGGCGGCGACGACAGCGGTCGCAAGCACGACGAATCGCGTGAGAAGAACTGGCCGCAAGTTGTCTCTCCCTGTTGAACCTCTACCCGAGAGGCGACGGATCGCCTCGTGCAGACCGGACTATACGGCCACCGGGCCGATTTGCATTCCCTCGACTGAGGGAGCCGCTGTTTCGGCCCTTGATCCCCCGTTTAGTACGTTCCGCGATAAATCGCCGCGGCGCCCGACCCGAGCGTCCAGCGCGTCCAGTAGGCGCGGCCCGAGCCGAGCGTCGTCGTCCAGTACGCCCGGACGCGTGTCCTCATCCGCTCGAGAGAGCGGCGCTGCCCGGCGCCGATCCAGCCGAGCCGCACGTAGCTCACGCCGGAGCGCTCCTCCGTCCACACGATGCGCGAGCGGTAGAGCGACGGGTTCGAGACGAGCGCGACCTTGCTGCGCGCGACGACGCGCTTGGTCCCCTTGAGCGGCTTCCAGATGACGCTGGACTGGGTGCGTGTGACGGTATGCCAGGCCAGCCGGCCGCTCCGCAGGGAGGGGCGTCCCAGCTGGACTCTCGCCTTCACGGAAACGTGGACCTTCTGGCCGCCTTTCACGAGGTTCCGCACGACGATGCGCTTGTAGCCGCTGTCCCGCCGGACGAAGGCGAGGAGCGGCCACTCGAGTGCCGGACGGGAGGCGGCCTGAGTCGAGATGCGGCCGACCTCGGTCCCGTCCAGCCAGCGCACGATCCTCACCCCGGCCCCGTCGACGTAGGCCAGGTACTTCCCGTGGAGGGCCGGCTGCGAAGCGTTCTGGTAGACAATCTCCGGGCGGCCCGGCGAGCGCACGACGACGTCGCCCCCCTGCGTCGCGAAGGCCAGAACGCTGCCGGAGTGGCTCGGGTCGTAGGCGCTCTGGGCGACGCGGACGGCGCCGCCCGCCGTGGGCGCGAGCGCGAGCAGGACCCCGCAGGCCAGCAGCGCCACCGCGTTCGCCCGCAGGAGCGCGCCGCGCTTCCCCGCCAGACGCTCGACCGCCGCCGTGGGGTCCCCTGCCCGCCGACGCGGCCAGACCACCATGAGCGCACGGCCCGCCCCGTAGAGCGAGAAGCAGAGCGCGGCGGCCACCGGCCTCGCGAGTGCGAGCGCCCCCGCGCAGGCGATCCAGAAGGTCGAGACGGGGTGAAACGTGAAGAACCCGGCGCCGAGCCCGGCGCCGTACCCGCTCGCCCAGATGGGCAGCGGCAGCTCGAACCGCCAGCGCTCCGGCACCTGGCGGCGCGCCTGGGGCAGCGGGACGCGGAGGAGCCCTGCCTCGCGCGCGGCCGCGAGC
>JBOHAK010000422.1:0-6543 GCA_050697795.1 Gaiellaceae bacterium | reverse complement strand
GCGGCGACCGCGGCGGCCGGCGCGAGGACTAGGCCGAACCCAGCCGAGACCAGCGCGGCAGCGGCGCCCGGGAGCCCTCAAGTAACACTCTGTTACTTGGCTTCCGGGGCCGCCCGCTGCGCGAAGGCCACGCCGGCGAGGACGAGCGCTCCCCCGACGGCCAGCCAGACGGTCACGGTCTCGTCGAGGAGGGCCGCTCCGAAGGCGACCGCGAGGACGGGGATCGCGTAGGCGTACGACACGGCGCTCGTGGAGCCGAGGCCGCGCAGGCCTACGTTCCAGGCGACGTAGCCGAACAGGGTGCAGAGGATTCCGAGGTAGACGACGAGCGCCAGGTCGCCCGCCGAGCCGTCCGTGACCGCCTCGATCGTGGACGGCCGCGCGAAGGGGAGGAGCGCGAGCGTCCCGACGAGGCTCGAGGCCGCGGTCAGGGCGAGCAGCCCGTAGCGGTCGAGGAGCGGCTGCAGGAGCACGTTGTAGAGCGCGAAGGCGAGCGGCGCGCCGAGGACGATCAGCGGCCCCTTTGCGTTCGCGAGCGAGAGCTCGCCGCCCGCGCCGAAGAGCACCACGACCGCCACCCCGGCGAAGGCGAGCGCCAGACCGGCGACCCGCCGGACCGTGGCGCGCTCCAGCCCCAGGGCGGTCGCGAGGACGAGCGTCAGCGCGGGCGCGAGGGCGACGACGAGCGCCGCCGTGCCCGAGGTCGTGAAGCGCGTCCCGGCGTTGAGCGACACGTGGTAGCCGACCACGACGAGCAGGCCGACCGCGGCGAGCCGGACGGCGTCCCTGCGGGTGAGCCCCGGCAGGCCGCCAGAGCGCCACAGGAGGAGCGCGAACCCCGGCGCGGCGACGAGATAGCGCAGGAGGGCGATGTCCCCCGCAGCCATGCCGTGGTCGAGGAGAGCCTTGATCGCCGAGAACGCCCCGGCCCACAGGACCGCGACGACCATCAGCGCGACGTGCGCCGAGTACTGCCTCCGCGCGAGCGGGAGAACGCTCTCCATCCCGGTGTTAAACCAACGCGAGGCCTCCGCCGTGAGATCGCTCGTCGGGGCGATAATGCGGAGCCCTACGATTCGACCGTGCAGAACTACCACCTGACCACGCTCGACGGCGGGACGCGGGTCGTCACCGAGCCGCTTCCGAGCATGCGCTCCGTCGCCCTCGGCCTCTGGATCGGTACGGGCTCCCGCGACGAGGACGACGCGCACGCAGGCGTGAGCCACTTCCTCGAGCACCTGCTCTTCAAGGGCACCGCGTCGTATTCGGCCCTCGAGGTCGCCGAGATCTTCGACACCTTCGGCGGCGAGCTGAACGCGGCGACGGCCCGCGACTACACGGTCGTCTACGCCCGCGTGCTCGACGAGCACCTCGAGACGGCGCTCGACGTCATGACGGACATGGTGTTCGCGCCGACCTTCGCCGACATGGACGCCGAGCGCGACGTCGTCCTCGAGGAGATCGCCATGGTCGAGGACACACCGCAGGAGATCATCTTCGACCTCGTCGCCAAGGCCGTCTTCGGGGACCACGCGCTCGGACGGCCGGTGCTCGGCTCGGCGGACGTGATCTCGTCCATCTCGCGGCGCTCGGTCGGCGCGTTCCACCGGGCCCGCTACCGGACGGACAACGTCGTCGTCGCCACGGCCGGCAGCGTCGACCACGAGCGGCTCGTCGAGCTGATCGACCGCCTCTCCGCGAAGGCCTCCGCCGCGCCGGCGCGCCGCGCGGCGGCCCGCAGGCCGCTCGTCAGGGCGCCTGCACCCTCGCTCCTCTTCCAGCAGAAGTCGACCGAGCAGTACCACGTCTGCCTCGGCGCTCCGGGCATCGCCCGGCCCGACCGGCGGCGCTTCACGGCCTCCATCCTCGACGGCGTCCTCGGCGGCTCGGCCTCGTCGCGGCTCTTCCAGGAGATCCGGGAGAAGCGCGGGCTCGCGTATTCCGTCTACACCTTCTCGTCGCAGTACGCCGACACTGGACAGATCGGGATCTACGTCGGGACGCGGGAGGAGAACCTCGTCGACTGCCTGCGGATCGTCGCGGAGCAGATCGAGGACGTGGCCGAGCACGGGCCGCGCCCCGAGGAGCTCGCGCGCGCCAAGGAGAACATGAAGGGCCGCATCATGCTCGCCATGGAGCTCACCTCGAACCGCATGAGCCGGCTCGGCAAGTCGCTCATCACGGACAGCGAGCTGCTCGACCTCGACCGCATCCTCGCCGAGATCGAGGCCGTGGACGCCGCCTCGGTCGCGCAGCTCGCCGAGGTATTCCTGGGCATGGACCGGTTCTCCGCGGCGGCGATCGGGCCCAGCGAGGAGCGCTTTCTCGCCGCGGTCGAGCCCGTCTGCCCGGCCCTCGTGGAGCGCGCGGCGGCGTGAGGATCCTGCTCCTCGGAGCGGGGGGCAAGGTCGGCTCGGCGCTCGCTCCCCGGCTCGCGAAGGCGGGGCACGAGGTGACCGCGGCGGGCCGCGGAGAGAGCTGGGAGCCCGGGGGACACGACGCGGCCGTGGACCTCACGCGGCCCGACGCGGTGCGCGCCAACGTCGAGCGCTGCCTCGGCGCCGGTGTGCCCTGCGTCGTCGGCACCACGGGGCTCGGGCCCGACGAGCTCGCCGCCTTCGACGCGCTCGGCCGCGAGCGCGAGGTCGCCTGCTTCGTCGCCCCGAACTTCGCGGTCGGCGCCGTCCTGATGATGCGCTTCGCCGCCGAGGCGGCGCGCTACCTGCCGCGCGCCGAGATCGTCGAGCTCCACCACGAGACGAAGCTCGACGCTCCCTCGGGCACCGCCAGGGCAACCGCTGAGGCCATGGGCGGCGAGGTCCCGATCCACAGCGTCCGCCTGCCCGGGCTCGTCGCGCACCAGGAGGTGTTGCTGGGCGACGAGGGCCAGCTCCTCACGATCCGCCACGACACGCTCTCACGCGAGGCATTCGTCCCCGGCGTCCTGCTCGCCCTCGAGCGGTTGCCCACCCTGCCGCCGGGGCTCACCGTCGGCTTGGAGGCGCTTCTGTGAGCACCGACGACGCCGTTCGCGCACACGTCTACGAGCGCTTCGTGGAGGACGGGCGGCCGCCCGCGGTCGCCGAGACGGCGGCCGCGCTCGGGCTCGACGAGGCGGAGGCGGCCGCCTCCTACCGGCGGCTGGAGGAGGCGCACGTGATCGTGCTCTCGCCCGGGACGACGAACGTATGGATGGCGGCGCCGCTCTCCGCCGTCCCGACGCCGTTCAGGGTCGAGACCGAGCGCGGTGCGTTCTTCGGGAACTGCATCTGGGACGGGCTGGGGACCGTCGCCATGCTCGGGCGAAGCGGCCGGGTCGAGACCTCGTGCCCCGACTGCCGGGAGCCGCTCGCCTTCACCGTGCGCGGCGGTGAGCTCGAGCCCGTGGAGGCCGTCGTGCACTACGCCGTGCCGGCGGCGCGCTGGTGGGAGGACATCGGCTTCAGCTGAGCGACGATGCTCGCCTTCCGGTCGGAGGAGCACGTCGAGCGCTGGTGCGGGAACAAGGGCCTCGAGCGGGGCGCGCTCCTCACGCCCGAGCAGCAGTGGCGGCTCGCCGACGCCTGGTATGCGGACCGCCTCGCGCCGGGCTGGCGCCGGCGGACGCCCGCGGAGGCCGAGGCGCTCTTCGCGGAGCTGGGTCTCGAGGGCGGCTTCTGGCGCCTGCGGCTGTGAGCCGGAAGCGGGGTTAGAATCCGCTCGGATGCTCGGAGAGATCCTCACAGCCGTCGTCACGCCGTTCCGCGCGGACGGCTCCGTCGACGAGGAGGCATTCAGACGGCTCTGCACGCACCTCGTGGAGACCGGTTCCGACGGGGTGGTGGTCGCGGGGACGACGGGTGAGTCGCCGACCCTCTCCGACGACGAGCGACTCGGGCTCTTCGCCGCCGCCGTCGAGACCGTCGGCGACCGCGCGACGGTCGTCGCGGGCACGGGCACGTACTCGACCGCGCATTCCGTCCACCTGACGGGCCAGGCGCACGAGCTGGGCGTCGACGCCTTCCTGGTCGTCACGCCGTACTACTCGAAGCCTCCGGCACGCGGGATTGTCGAGCACTTCCGCGCCATCGCCGGGGCGACCGACCGCCCGCTCGTCGTCTACAACATCCCGCAGCGCGTCGTCGTGAACCTCGAGCCCGAGACGCTCGCGGAGCTGGCCGAGATCCCGAACGTCACCGCCGTGAAGCAGGCGACGAGCGACCCGGAGCAGGCGCGGCGGATCCTCGCCGAGACCGACCTAGCCCTCTACGCGGGCAACGACGACCTGCTGCTGCCGTTCCTCCAGCTCGGCGCCGTGGGCGGCGTCCTCGTGTACACGCACGTCGTGGGGAAGCGGGTGCGCGAGCTTCTCACGCGCTTCCGCGACGGCGATCTCGACGGGGCGCGCGCGAGCGAGACGGAGCTCCGGCCGGTCATCGACGCGCTCGCCGTCACCACGAACCCGATTCCCGTGAAGGCCGCGCTCGCCATGATCGGCCACGACGTCGGCGGCCTGCGCCTTCCGCTCGTCGAGGCGACCGACGACGAGAAGGGGTTCATCCGGGACGCCCTCGCGCGCGCCGGCGTGTTCGAGAACGTGCGCGTCTGACACGCTCGCCCGCCAAGGGCGCGGCGAGGCTGCGAGTACACTCCGCGAGGTGAACGGCTCGACCCGCATCATCCCGCTCGGCGGCCTGGGCGAGGTCGGGAAGAACATGACCGTCGTCGAGTGCGACGACGGCATCGTCGTCGTCGACTCCGGCCTGTCGTTCCCACGCGACGAGCACCTGGGCGTCGACCTCGTCCTGCCCGACTTCGACTACCTGCGCGAGCGGCGCGACGACATCCGGGCAGTCGTCCTCACGCACGGGCACGAGGACCACGTCGGCGCGCTCCCGTACCTCATGCGCGAGGTGGACATCCCGGAGGTGTGGGCCACGCGCCTGACCCTCGGGCTCGTCAAGTCGAAGCTCGACGAGCACGGGCTCATGCGGGCCGCGGAGCTCATCGAGATCGAGCCGGAGAAGGGCCCGGCGCAGCTCGGCCCGTTCCGGGCGGAGTTCGTGCGCATGGCGCACTCCATCCCCGACGCTGTCGCCATCGCCCTCGAGACGCCGGGCGGGCTCGTCGTCGTGACCGGCGACTACAAGATCGACCACACGCCGGTGGACGGCTTCCGCACCGACCTCGGGAGGCTCGCCGAGCTGGGGAACCGCGGCGTCGACCTCCTCCTCGGCGACTCCACGAACGCGGAGCGGCCCGGCGTCACCGAGTCCGAGCGGACGGTCGGCGAGGAGTTCCGCCACCTCATCCCGCAGCGGGAGGGGCGCGTCCTGATCGCCTCGTTCGCCTCCAACGTCCACCGGATGCAGCAGGCGATCGACGTCGCCACGGAGACGGGCCGGAAGGTGTGCCTGATCGGCCGCTCGCTGCGCAAGAACATCAACATCGCGCGCAACCTCGGGTATCTCGAGGCGCGCGACGACGTCATCGTGAAGCCCGACGAGCTCGACCTGCTCCGGCCCCAGGAGACCATGATCCTCTGCACGGGGAGCCAGGGCGAGCCGATGTCCGCGCTCACGCGGATGGCCTACCACGACCACCCGAGCGTCTCCATCGAGGAAGGCGACACGGTCATCATTTCGGCCAAGCCGGTGCCGGGGAACGAGCTCCGCGTCCACGACACGATCAACCGGCTCGCGAAGTCGGGCGCCGAGGTCCTTCACCAGGAGATCGCGCCGGTGCACGTCTCCGGCCACGGCAACGCGGAGGAGATCCGCACGGTGCTCGCGCTCCTGCGGCCACGCAACGTCATGCCGGTGCACGGCGAGTTCCGCATGCTCGCCGCCCAGGCGCGCCTCGCTCGCGAGGCGGGCGTCCCGGCCGACCGCATCGTCCTGGCCGAGAACGGGTCGGTCGTGGAGCTCAGGGGCGGCATCGCGCGGCTCACCGGTCAGCTCGACGTGGGGGTCACCTTCGTGGACGGGCTCGGCGTCGGCGACGTCCAGGACGTCGCGCTCCGCGACCGCCGTCACCTCTCGGAGGACGGCGTCCTCATCGTCGTCGCCACGATCGGCTCCCAGAACGGCCGCGTCGCCGGCTCGCCCGAGGTCATCTCGCGCGGCTTCGCCGAGTCGAGCGCGCTCGTCGAGGAGGCGCGGCTCGAGGCGGAGCGGACGATCGCCGAGTGCCTCGACCAGCACATCTCCGAGCTGAAGCTCCTCCAGGAGCACATCCACGACAACGTGGGGAGGCTCGTCGCCGAGCGCACCGGCCGCCGGCCGATGATCCTCCCGGTCGTCGTCGAGGTCTAGCTCTCCTAGGGCTCGTCGCCCCAGCGGAAGCCGGTCGCGCTCGGCTGCGGCGGGAGCGGGCTCGTCGGCAGGCCGTCGGGCGGATCGTGCCGGTGGATGTTGAAGGCGGCCGGGGCGACGTCGTTCGGCGTGTCCGGATGGAACAGCGAGGCGAGGTACTGGATCTGCCCGCGGCCCGGGCCGAGCTCCCACTGGCCGCCACCGTAGATCGCAATGGCCTGCTCCGCGCAGTAGTCGTAGCCCTCGAAGA